>JBPPMQ010000058.1:0-2915 GCA_051306135.1 Nocardioides sp.
GCCACGGGGAGAGGAGCAGCGTGGTGGCACCGTCGCCGATGAGGTCGACCAGGTGCTCCAGCACCGCGTCGTCGTCGACGTGGCCGTCGGGCTGCGCCAGGAACTCTCGCCTGCTGCCGGGGGCGAGAAGGTTCAGGGCGCGGTCGTCTTCGGCGAGCCGGATGGCGGCCAGTTCGGCCGGTCGAAGGGTCGGTGAGTCGGGATGGCTCGCCTCGCCGGCGGTGGCCAGCACCAGGGTGACCGGGATGGCCTGTTCGGCGGCGAGTGCGATGGCTCCGCCGCAGCCGAGTGTCTCGTCGTCGGGGTGGGCCGCCAGCACCACCAGATGGTCGATGCCGGTCCAGTCCACTCGCGGGCCGTCGCCCCAGTGGGGCAGCGAGGTCCATTCGTGGCTGAGGGTCCCGGCAGCGTGATGGGTGAACTCAGGCATGACCCTGGTTCGCCCGCTCTTGAGCCACCGAGATGCGGCCGAGTTCTGCGGCGTCGCGTTCGGCATGGTGTTGGCGTACATAGAGCCGCAGGTCGGCCGCGCAGGCAGCGTAGGTCTCTTCCAGGGCCAGGGGTCCGGGACCCATCAGGTGCTCGGCGAGTTGGAGGACATGCTCGGCGGTCCCGGCGACGCACTGGCGAACCAGGAGGGCCAGTTCGTTTCCGGCGCTGCCGGTGGCCCTGCCTGCGTCCACGTGGTCGGCTGCGGCTGCCAGGCAGTTTCGCGCGGTCCAGACCTCAGCCTCCGCCTGCCCGAGCAGGGACATTCCGATCTGGTCCAGATCACGGTGGAGGCCCGATTGCCGCATTCGTCGCAGGAGGGCGACGGCACCCCCGAACCAGACGGCGGCCACTCCGATGCCGCCCCAGGCGAAGCCGGGCCGTTCCAGGTACCAGCCTGGTCCGCCGACTGGGCGGGCCGGGGTGTCGTCGAAGCGGGTCGAGACGCTGCGGACGCGGGGGAGTCCACGGGCGACCCACTCCTCCTCGCCGTGGCTGACGCTCGGATCGGTGAGGTCGACGAGGAAGAGGCCGCGTCGGGTGTCGTCGACCCAGGCGGTCACCAGGGCCGCGGAGCAGATCTCGGCCAGCGAGCACCAGGGTTTGACGCCGGTGAGTCGCACCGCGGAGGTCGTCGTGGGCTGTGCCTCCAGGCGGGTGCCGGGGCCTTCTGCGGCATACACGCCGAGCAGGCCGCCGTTCCACTCGGCTCCGGCCGGCTGGAAGGCTTGGGACGGCGGGGCCTGTCCGAGGATGGCCAGGGCGTCGAGGTGGGGCTCCACGGTTCGTGCGACGGTGAGGTCGACCGCCGCCAGTGAGGCGAGCGTCTCCCAGAGTCGAACCGTCAGCCCTTCGCCGGGCTGTGGGGCGCGCCGGCCGGCCAGCAGGGCGACTTCGCTAGCCTTCAGCGGGTCACCGCAGGCAGCACTCGCTGCATCCATAAGCTCCCCCGCCCACGACGGCGGACGGGAGTCGGTGCCGATTCGGACCCATGTCGGGCTGTGGTCGGTCATGGTCGGGCTGTGGTCGGTCATGGTTCGGGCGTGCTTTCGTGGCGTCGCCGGATCGCCCGGCCTCGGAGGGCTTCATCGCGCTCCCTCTGCTTGTCTTTGATGATCTGGGTGGTGTCACGGTGGGGGAGCCGGATGGCCTCCTCGGCGGGGATTCCTGCTTGGAGTTCCCGGACCCGCTCGATCTCGGCGTCCAGTTCGGCTCCGAAGAGGAGCGCCAGGTTGGTGATCCAGAGCCACAACAAGAACACGATGACGCCGGCCAGTGAGCCGTAGGTGCGGTCGTAGCTGGAAAAGTTCGAGACGTAGACCCCGAACAGGATCGACGCGACGACCCATGTGCCGATGGCGGCTGCGGCGCCGATGCTGATCCACCGGAACTTCGGCTGCTTGACGTTGGGTGTGGTGTAGAAGAGCAGGGCGACGATCATGACGACGAAGGCCAACAGGACCGGCCACTTCGCGACGTCCCACACCGAGACGGCCTCGGCGCCGACGCCCAACGCGTCGCCGACCGCCCGTGCTGCCGGGCCGGTGACCACCAGGCCGAGGGCAACTGCTGCAGCCAGGACGACCAGGACCACGGTTACGCCTAGCATGGCTGGGCGCCGCTTCCAGATCGGACGGCCCTCCTCGACCTCATAGATGCGGTTCATTCCGCGTCCGAATGCGCTGACGTAGCCCGAGGCCGACCACAGTGCGGCCGCCATACCAACCGCGAGGGCCAATCCGGAGGTCTCGGACTGACTCAACTGGGTGAGGGTGGGCCGCAGGGTCTGCGCTGCGTCGCCAGCTCCGATGTCACGCAGGATCTGCAGCAGCGTGTCGACCGTCTGCTGGCTCGAGCCGACCAAGCCGACCAATGACAGGACGGCGATCGCTCCGGGGAACAACGCCAACATGGCGTAGAACGTCAGGGCCGCAGCGAGATCCACGCACTGGTCGTCGAGGTACTCCCGAGTGGTCTTGCGCGCCACGTAGCGCCACGAGGACCTGGTCAGGTCACTCGGTGACTGGGGATCGTTCGCCATCGCTCCCCTCCGAGTCGGTGTCCCGGTCCGGCGTTCCGGCCACCTTGGCCGACACGGTGGCTGACACCGTCTCAACGGCGTTCCGTGCGGCGTGTGCACCCTTCTGGGCTGCCTGCTGCACGTGCGGCTCGTGCCAGATCTGGTCGGCCTTGTCGACCACCTGGCGGTAGCGCTCTTTGCCCGCCCGGGCGCCCAGCAGATAGCCGGCGCCGAACCCGAGCAGGAACGTGAACTTCCGGACCATGGGATCTCCTCAATTCATTCGGACGTGCATCTCATCGGATGCACGTCGGCGGCATGTGCGGAGAGGTACCCGCCCCCGTTGTCTGCCAAACACCAAGCCGCGGGGCGCGACTTGTCGAGATCCCGGGGCCTCGCGAGGCCA
>JBPPMQ010000104.1:0-13065 GCA_051306135.1 Nocardioides sp.
GCGGGCGGACGGTACGCCGACCAGCCCCGCGACCTGCTCGACCACTTTCTCAGCCCAGTCCTCGCCCTGACGGCGGCCGGCCTTGGCCACTACTGGTTTGAAGAGGGCGTATTCATCAGTCTCGGGATCGCGCAGCCAGACATTCGCGTCGCTGCCTCCCGGCTCGGGAAAGCGGACCTCCCAGCTGCTGAGTGCCACACACCCTTTGCGCCAGCCGTGACCGGATTCGTCCGGAACCCAATGCCGGGGAGCGTGTCCACTCGTCCGATCCTCTGCGCTTGATGTCGGTGTGAGAACCCTCAGCACCTCGTCTCCGACGACCTGCGCTCACTGCGGAGCGGTGCTCCCGCCGCTGGCACCGGTCGGCCGCACCCGGCTGTGGCGTTCGGATCGGTGCAGGAGGGCTGCCTACGAGGCCCGCAGGTCCGGTCGCTCGGGCGCTTTCAGTGTCAAGGCCGTCGAGCGGGTGGTCGTCCAGGAGCACGACCTCACCGAATGCGTCCCTCGCGTCGCATTGTCGCCCGGCAACGGGCTACTCAACCGCAACAGCCACCAGTGACGCCAGATCCGGGCCAGGATCGGCATCGACGAGTTCACCCTCCACGACCTGCGCCACTTCTACGCCAGTGGCCTGATCGCGGCTGGCTGCGACGTTCACCGTCCAGCGGGCGCTCGGGCACGCAAGCGCCACCATCACGCTCAACACCTACAGCCGCCTGTGGCCGACCGCCGAGGACCGTACGCGCTCAGCGGCAGCGGATCTGATGAGCCAGTGCGGACTACCTGCAGACTCGCCGTACTCGACAACCCGCTGACCAGCGCAAACAGCCCAGGTCAGCGGTAGTTGGTGAACGGAATCGCGGGTCTGGTGGCAGGTTGCGATAGTTGGTGGTGGTGACCGAAAAGTGCTCCTGACCTGCAGAAACGCGCTCCGCTCGATCGTTGGCCGTGGCTGGCAACTGCCGGCTGTCCTCGAACTTTTGCGGACTGTTTGCGGACTAAGTGCGGACCGCCCCCAGGGTCGGGGCGCCACTGACCCTCGTATGTAGTACGACCCATCGCGGCAGAGAGGGTGTTAGCTCGCGGTGTGCCCGATCGACGTCCGACTTTCGGCGTGACCGCACGGTCAGCGGCATAGATGGTCGGACGGGGTGACGTGGTCAGTCAAAGATCATGCGACCCTTGCTGACCGTCAGTCCGTGACCATCGAAGGACCAACGGGTCAGGACCTCATCCTCGCCGGCCCAGATCATCTCGCCGCCCGGCTCGACGTATGGCGCGAGCACGGTCCAGAGGTGGTGCTCGTCCCCAGCCTTCCTGGTGCCGCCGTCGAGCTCGACTCCCAGCAGGTCGCCGTCCGGGGCGACGATCGGGAGAAACCGGAACGCAGTCAGGTACTCACTCAGCGTCCTGGCGTTCCGCACGTTGTCCGGGTTCGTGAACGCCCAGTGCTTGCCCCGCTCAGTTGACCAACCAGTCTTTAGGTCGTCTTGTCGGTCGAGTGCGCGGATCGCTGCCACGGCGGCCTCCGCATTCGAGGCCGCTATCTGAACCTCGCCCTTGATGAGTTGCACTGAGTAGCCCACGGGACCATCTTGTCCTGCTATCCGCCCGGACGTCGGTGCCATGGTCGGGCGGAGCCGCGAGGGCATGGTCGGGTGGTTGCCCGACGGCGGCACGTGGGGGTGGCCCGAACGGCCCGAACGGCACGAACGGCCCGACTGGCGAGCCGATCAGCCAGGGTGTGCTCGTCGATGTCCAAGCACAACTCAATGAAGTCAGCACGCGTCTCGAGGGCCAGTTGGTCAAGCTGCTCGATGAACTCGGTCCGGGCTAGGTATTGGCCGAGAACGACGTCGTAACCTGTATCGATGAAGGTGCGAGCTTCAGCTAAGGCGCGATGACGGGCCTCTAGGCCGGATCCCTGCTGGTCGTCTGGCCAACTAGGCAACGAGTGCTTGATCCCGTCGAGGTCGATCGCTCCTGCCGCCGGCAAAGCCTTGGCAAGAGCGTCAGCCAGGGTGGACTTCCCTGACCCCGGAGCCCCGTTGATGAGCACCATCCGGACCACGAAGGAAGCCAATCACATCTCACCCAAGTTGCAGGGTCGCTGCCCTGGGCCTCCCGACCTCTGCCGCACTGCGGGCGGAGCTCGACCATGGCTGCCCGCGCGGTCCTGCCGATGTGTGCGAGTCCTAGAGTTCCGCGTTATGCCCTCCGATCAGGCCGTCAAGGAGCGGATCCGAGCCGCCGTTCAGCAGCGCGAACTTGGGGACACCGCCAGAGCGCGGTCGATGTTTGAGTCGCTCTTGCCGCTCGCCAAGTCGAGTAGCACTTTCGATTGGCTGTTCTTCGCGCACTCATTCGCTGATGTTCAGGAGGACCTGACCGAGGAACTTCGCTGGGACCGGGCCGCGCTCGAGGCGCTGGGTCAACTGACCGAAGCTGAGGCAGAGGCGGAGCAGGTTCACGGCGGGGTCG
The DNA here is from genome assembly GCA_051306135.1 of Nocardioides sp. Classification (GTDB taxonomy): domain Bacteria; phylum Actinomycetota; class Actinomycetes; order Propionibacteriales; family Nocardioidaceae; genus Nocardioides. The sequence goes on from JBPPMQ010000104.1 coordinate 2,482, forward strand.
CTGGTCTGCTCCCTTCCTTGCATCTCAACCTGGCTGACGTCCACCGGCGTCTCGGTGACGAGGTTCGCGCTCAGCACCACCACGCCGAGGGATCGAAGCATCTCGATGCGCTCGATCACGGGGTCTACGGTCGGTCGATTCGTGAGGCGTTCGCCGAGTTCGCCAAGGGGTAACGACGCGACCGCGCACGCCCAACCATGCCGCGTTCCGCGCGCTCGTGCCGAGGAGCGTCGGCACCATCGTGCCTTCCTTAACCGAGGCGCTGGAGCGCTTGTTCTACGACGACCTCGACGCGAGCTGTCATGCCCGTCACGTCGATGGGGCGGCGACCAGCAACTTGGCGCGAGATCGACTCTGGTGCGTTGTCGTCATGGTGGAGTAGGGCGTGCAGGTCCCACCATGGGTGGAGAGCTACACCCACGATCGACTCGTAACGTGAGCGGAGTTCCTCTGCCCAACTGGGTGAGTAGAGCGAGGCCAGGTACCGCCGGCATTGTCCGACATCGATGGCGCGAGACCCTCGGTGGATGCCGTTCCAGTCGGTGAGTCCGGTGATCTTGCCGCGCGACCAAAGCAGGTTGACGGGTAGGTAGTCGCAGTGCAGGAAGACGGCACGATCCTCGGGTGGTGCTGACTCCATGGCGTCGAAGGCGGCCTGCCAGACCGCCGGGTTTCGCGCGCCGGCCGGTACCTGGAACTGTCCGAGCGGTGTGATCCAGGAGTCGGTCCACGGTCGAAACGGGGGGGCCGGAAGGTCAACGGCATGCAATTGGGCGGCGAACTCGGCGATCCTCTCGATCCATGGCCGATGCTCTGCTGGGGTGAGGTGAACATGACCAGGCAGCCGTGTCATCAGCAGCGATGGCACACCGCCGGTAGCTGCGCCAGCCACGTCCGTCGCCACAATCGTCGGGACCGGCAGTCCGCTGCCAGCCACCACCGTCAGGTTGGCAATCTCCTCCTCCATAGCTGTCCGAAGGGCGACGCTTCCCGCCGGGTACTGCCGCAACACCACAAAGGTGCGAGTGCCATGTCGGTTCACTGACAAGCGATGGACAGCAGAGTTGACGCCACCGGTCAATCGACGCTGGCCGACGATGCGACTGCCTTCGCCCATGGAAGCCGCAACCCAGGCCAGGGTTTCGGAGGAGGGCTTTCGTCGGAAGAACTTGTTCTCTCGCCAATCGCCCTCGACCGTTAGGTCTGGGACCGCAAGGTCGTCACTGGTCACGTGCAACAACGCTATCGGTGAGCGGCAGCGACCTTCAGCGACGAGAAGGTTGGGTGTAGTCGCTGGAACGCACTCTCATGCCGCGAGGCGCGCGGTCATGCCGACGTCCGGGCGGAGCCCGACCATGCCGAGAGTCGGGTGTCTGGATCAGGAGCCACTGAGCGAGGCGGCGAGCCTCACCGCCACCTCCAGCAGTTGGCTGCGGCGTCCCGAGGTCGACCAGTCGCGGCCTTGCCAGGTGTCCTCGTGCAGGGCGTCACCTGAGTACAACAACTGCCCATACTCCACATCGCGGAAGGAGCACACAGCAGCCAAAGACGCCGCCTCCATCTCGACCGTTATGCAGCCTTCGGCCCGTCGCGCAGCGATCCGTTGCGCTGTCTCACGGAAGTCCGCATCGGTAGTCCAGGTCTTGCCGACACGGTGCGGGATGCCGGACTCGGTGAGCGCCGCAGCGGCTCGCTCTGTGATTGAGGGGTTGAGCGTGACTTCCCGCGACGGTGCTAGGTAGTGGTACGACGTGCCCTCGTCACGGATGGCGGCCTGAACGACGAGGACGTCATCTTGCATGAAGTCCGGCACGAGGGATCCTGCACCACCCACGGCGATGACCGCGCGAATGCCAGCCGCGATGCCCTGCTCGAGACAATGGCTAGCGAGCGGGCCTCCCATACCGGGATGGAAGACGGTCACAGCGGGTTCGATCTCGTCGTGGACGTAGATGCGTCGTCCTCCGACTTCCTCGCTGAAGGCGCCGACCTCGCGCAGCAGACCGTCCCTCGCCCAGGCGCGGAGTACGTCAGGAAAGAAGCAGAGCACGGCGGTGGAGGTCAGCCTGTCGACCGATGCGGGTGGTGTAGGCGAGATGAACCCGGCGCCGCCGTCGAACTCAAGAATGGGAAGGGCCATGTCGGCACGTTAGGCGACCGCCCGCCGACTGCCTTGCTCATTCCGCGCTGTGCGTTCCGCCCGACCAGCGCTGTCATGCCGACGTGCGGGCGGAGCCCGACCATGCCGATGTCCGCGCGAACGTTGCCGTGCGACTACCGGGGCTCTGTCGCCGAGCGAAGGGCGTGCTCCGCCCACGCTCGTTGGGCTGGCTCCCAGACTGAACGTCGGTAGGCGAGAGCCTCGACTGCGGACGGCTTAGGACTAGCCAAGCCGTCGCACGCGTCGGCCACCGACCGAATCCACTCCGCGAAGTCGCCATTGAACGTGGGCGGCGCGTCCACCGGCACTCGCCGGTAGGCAGACGCTCGTATGACTTGGAACGCGCGCACACAGAGCTCAGCGCACACTGCAGCCGCTTCCCGCTCTTCCGCTCGACCAGGGCGACTGTTCACGAGTGTGACGATGTCATGTCGTCATGTGCCCGACCATGCCGCTGTCGGCTCCGCCCGACCATGCCGCTGTCGGCTCCGCCCGACCATGCCGCTGGACCCTCGCATTGCGTCCTACTCGCCTTGTCTGTCAAGGCGCCAGGCAAGCCTCGGGTGACACGACCACGTCGGCGACCGTCATGGCACGACACCGAGGTCGCTGACCAACCAACTCACAGAGAGCGAGGCGCCTGGATTCCGAGAACCCTGCCGCCACCCGCCGATGAGTCCCGATGGACCCTGAATCGCTGGACGCCGCTGACCGTTACTGACTGCTCAACTTTCTCCTCCCAATGGCCCGTCGACACACCATTACGACCTCTCAGATCGTCGGCACGCATGCTACGAAGGTCGTAGTTGGGTCGCCCGTGGACGGGTGGCCCACGAGTCATTTTCGGTCGACTTGTTGGACGTGATTGGTCGTGCATGGTGGCGTGAAGGTCTACCGCGGAGCGGCGTCCGCGGCGCGCGCCTACGTCGAGGCCGATCGGTCCCGGGTCGATGACTACTACCTGGTCGAAGGCAGCGGCCTGGCCCGCCGGTTCGGCGCCTCCCCCGCCGAGGGCGTGCGGGACCTCGGGATGCTCGATGGCGACGGCTATGAGCAGTGGGTGGCTGGCCGCGACCCGGTGAGCGGCCTGGCGCGCGGTCGGCTCCGCCAAGACAGCAACGCGGTGCGGTTCGTCGAGATCACGGTCAACGGGCCGAAGACCTGGTCACTGGCCGCGGCACTGGCTCCTGGGGTGGCGGCGGCCTATGACGCGCGCAGGACCGAGCCGCTCAGCAGGTCATCGCCTGGGTGGCCGAGCACGCGACGACGCGGGTGGGGCCGCGTGGCCGTCAGGTGCAGGTGCCGGTGGAGCGGATCGAGGCCGTGACGGTGCGGCACTACACCTCCCGTGCCGGCGACCCGCACCGCCACCTGCACCTTCAGATCAACGCCCGAGTGTTCGCCGCCGGCCAGTGGCGTGGCCTGCACACGGTCGGGTTCCGTGACTCAATCGAGGCGCTCAACGGCATCGGCCACGCGGCAGTGATGTGCGATCCGGGGTTCCGCGCCGCGCTGGCCGCGGCCGGGTTCACCCTCGACCCGGCTACGGGCGAGGTCGCCGAGCTGGGGCCCTACGTCGGGGCGTTCAGCGAGCGGGCCGCGCAGATCGGCCGGAACATCGACCGGTACGAGGCCCAGTGGCGGGCCGCCAACCCCGGCCAGGAGCCCGGCCCGGCAGTGAGGCGGTCGTGGGATCGGCGAGCGTGGAAGGACGCCCGACTCGACAAGGTCGTCCCCACCGACGGTGCGGAGATGGTTACCCACTGGAACCAGCAGCTCCACGACCTGGGCTACCACGACCCCTCACCGCAGCCCGGGCTGCCCATGGTGGTGGGCGCACCGCGGGTGGGTGGGTTCGACCGCGATGCCGTCGTGGAGACCATCCTGGTCCGTCTGGGCAACCGGCGGTCGGCGTGGAACGCCGCGGACATCCGCGGTGAGGCGGAGAAGGCGATCGCCGCGGCCGGGCTCGTCGTCGACGAAGCCGTCCGCACGGAAGTGGCCGAGGACCTGGTCGCTCGGTCGATCGAGGCGTGCGTGCCGCTGCTGGACCATCACGGTGTCCCCGAGCACGTGCGGTCGCTGACCTCGCGGCATGTGCTCACGACCGAGGCCGACATTGTGACCCGGCTCGCATCCCGAGCCGACGTCCCGGTGGCGCCAGCGACGTTGTCCACCGGCCGAGTTGAGGGGCTCGATGATCTCCAAGCCACAGCCGTCGCGGCGCTCGCGGGCCAGGCGGCGCTGGTGGTCGTCGAGGGTGCCGCCGGTGCCGGGAAGACCACCAGCCTCGCCGTCACCAAGGCGGTCCTGGGCGAGCAGGGCCGTCGGATGCTGGTGGTGACCCCGACCTTGAAGGCCGCCCACGTCGCGGCCCGCGAGGTCGGCACCGCGGGGTCGGTGGCCTGGCTGATCCACCAACACGGCTTCCGATGGGACCAGGACGGCCGCTGGACCCGCGAGGAACATGCCGAGCCGGTGCCCGAGGCGGTGTTGGGTGGTGGTGATCTGCTGCTGGTCGACGAGGCCGGGATGCTCGACCAGGACACCGCACGCGCGCTGCTGACCGTGGCCGATGAAATGGGCGCCAGGGTCGCGATGGTCGGTGACCGCCATCAGCTCCCCGCGGTCGGTCGCGGCGGCGTCCTCGACCTCGCCGTCCGCTGGACCCCACCCCAGGCACAGGTGAACCTTGAGGTCGCGCACCGGTTCGCCGATCCCGAGTACGCCGCGATCAGTCTCGCCCTGCGTACCGACTCACCGACCTACACCGTGCCCGGGGATCCATCGGATGCGCGCAATGGTGAGGGCAGTGGTGAGCCTCGTGGTGAGCGGATGAGTGAGCGGGTCGGTGAGGTCTGGGACGCGCTGTGGCGCCGCGGCCAGATCCGGATCTACGCCAGCGACGCCGAACGCACCCAAGCCCTGGCACAGCTCGCCACCGACACGCTGCACCTCGACACCGGCGGCCGCGACCGGGGCGGGATGCTGATGATGGCCGACACCCGAGAGCAGACCACCGCGCTGAACGGCGCGATCCGCGACCGACTCCTCGCCACCGGCCACCTCGACGACACCCACACCGTGGTCACCACGACCGGCGAGCGGCTCGGTGTCGGGGACCGGGTCGCGACCCGTCACAACGACCGCGACCTCGGCGTGACCAACCGCGACACCTGGACCATCACCGCCATCGGCGCCGACGGCGCCCTCACCCTGCGGGGCCGACGTGCCACCGACCTCCGGACCGTCCCGGCCGGCTACGTTCGTGAGCACGTCGAGCTGGCCTACGCGACCACGGTCTACGGCGCCCAGGGCGAAACCACCAGCACCGGGCACCTGATGCTGGGCGAGCACACCTCGGCCGCCTCGGCCTACGTCGCGATGACCCGCGGCCGCGACGACAACGTTGCCCACATGGTCGCCGACGACGAAGAGGACGCCCGGCGCCAGTGGCAGGAAGTGTTCGGCCGCGACCGGGCCGACCTCGGCCCCGCAGCCGCTGCCGAGCAAGCCGCCGAGGACATCGAGCGCTACGGCATCCAGAAACCCACTCGCCCTCTCGACGATGTCCTCACGGACCTGTGGGCGGCGTGGACCCGGCAGGCCGACCTCCACGAACATCACCAACGCCTGGCCGGTGAACGAGACGTCCTCCAGCAGGTCGCCGCCATCCAGGCCCGCTACACACCGGCCGCGGAGCGTCTCCACAGCGACGAAGTCGACGCCAGGCAGCGCTGGGTGGAGGCACGCCAGCAGGTCCTCGACCTTCAGGCAACGCTGACGTCCGAGACCGCTGTCCTTCAGACGCAGCTCTGGGGCGCGTGGCACCAGGAGCTCTCACACGCGCGGCGAGCCGCCGAGGTACTCCGTGACGGCGCGGGGCGACTGGGCCAGCACCGACGACAGGTCCGCGACGCCGGCAACGAGCTGACCACGTTCGCCGCCCGCTGGCGTCCCGCCGTCCCCGACCTGGCCACCGACCCTGCCGAGCTCGCAGACCAGGCGATGTGGCTGCACGGGCGCCGCGTCGAAGACCCCATCAACGCGTTCATCGCACGCACGGTCGCCGACGCCCACCCGGACGCCGACCAGATCCGCGAAAGCGAGCGTGACGCCCACACGGCGTATGAGCGGGCCGAACGATCCCGCACCCACCTCGACGAGGCCATGTACGCGCAGCTGCGCCCCTACGGCCGGGCCGCGCACAGGCGCGACGCCGCCGGCCGACTCAGCACGGTTGCAAACGAGCTGGCAGGTGTCGAACGCGACCTGCGCACCGCCACCGCACGCGTCGATGACCTCCAGCGCGAGCCGGCGGTTCGCGCGCTTCCCCCGGCTGGAGTCGACGGGCAGCGCGAACGCTGGGCCGCCGACCGCCAGGTTCGGCAGGAGACCGCCACTCGAGAGGCCAAGCAGCGCCAGCAGCGCCAGCAAGAGACACCGCGGATCAAGCCGCCCCGACCAAGCCCGAGCACTCCCGACCACGGGCGGGGCATCGGCCGCTGACCAGCCTCATCGACCAGCAACCGCAAGCGATGTCCGATCCAGTCCGCAAGGTGTTGCCTTTAAGGACATGGACAACCACACCGCGTGCGCAGCTTCATGGCCGCCTGTGATCGCTCCGGGAGGTGCTGCACACCTAGGAGATTGACAAGCGCTGTCCATTCCGGACCGCTGTCGCGCTTGAAGTTCCAAGACCCGCCAGCAAGGAGAAGCCCATAAGCGGCGCCGAATCGCTGCCACTCACGCAGTTGAAGACTCAGCAAGACCAACCGACACGCAACTACGAGGAGAACAAGATGACCATCCGGCCCAACCCCGACAACGTCGGACCCGAGGCCTACGCCCGCCGTATCGAGGCTGGCGACGAGATCCTCTACATCAAGGAGGCCGCTGCATTCGTCCGCAAGTCTGGACACGATGCGCTACTTCCGGCACATCGGCACCGGACCCCACAGCTTCCGCCACGGACGCAATGTCGCCTACTGGAAGACCGACCTGATCCTTTGGCTCGCCGAGGAGAGCAGCCAGCCCTGCGGGCGTAGTGACGGCTCCCACGCGCACGCTCGTCCACAGGTCTACCGATCGAGGGAGACAAAACGTCGGAACGGCGAGGCAGGATGAGGCATGGCCGGAAACATTGCGAAGCGCTCGGACGGGCGGTGGCGAGCCCGCTACCGCGACGACACGGGCAAGGAGCGTGCACGGCACTTCGAGCGAAAGATCGAGGCCCAGCGCTGGCTCGATGGAATCGCGTCCTCGGTGCTCACTGGCGATTACATCGACCCGAAGCACGGTCAGATCAGCTTCGCCGAGTTCTATGCAGAGTGGTCGGCACGGCAAGTCTGGGCGGACGGGACGCGGATCGCAGCCGATGCGGCAGCCGGCGCCGTGCCGTTTGCTGCCGTGCCGCTGGCGGCCCTGCGCCGCTCGCATGTCGAGCATTGGGTCAAGGCGATGTCGGTCCGACTGGCGCCGACAACGGTCCGGACTCGCTACAACTACGTCGCAATCTGCCTCCGGGGCGCTGTCGGTGACCGGATCATCGCGCACTCCCCGGCCGCTGGCGTGCGCCTTCCCAAGGCGCGGCGCGCGGCCGTGGCCATGACGATTCCTTCACCTCAGCAGGTCGGAGAAGCCATCGAGGTCGCTCGTGGACCGTTCGGCGCTTACATCGCTGTGTGTGCCTTCGCCGGTCTTCGGCAGGGCGAGGCAAACGGACTTCAACTGCGAGACATCGACTTCCTTCGACGCACCCTGTCGGTGTCTCGGCAGATCCAGGGCAACACCCGCAGCAACGCCCAGCCGGTTCTGCCGAAGGCCGGGTCCGAGCGGGTGGTCTACATCCCGGAGACTCTGACGTCCCTGCTCAGCGAGCACATCGCAACGCACGGAACGCACGGCACTGACGCCTGGCTCTTCGGGGACGACGCGACGAGGTTCAACCGCAACAGCGCCGGTCACCTGTGGCGCGGGGTGCGGGTGGCCTGCGGAATGCACGACTTCACACTGCACGACCTTCGGCACTTCTACGCTTCCGGTCTCATTGCTGCTGGCTGTGACGTCGTGACGGTGCAGCGATCTCTCGGCCACTCCACGCCGAGCATCACCCTCGACACCTACGCACACCTATGGTCAACGGCAGAGGACCGGACGCGCGCTGCAGCCGCCGGGCTCATGGACGCCGCCTTCAGCGGTCGGGATCAATCAGCCGAGCTGAGGTAGATCTCGACCCGGTCGGTCGTCCACGTCGGGACTCCTGCGCCGAAGAAGTCGTTGTCCTCGGTCCAGATCGGGCACTCCAGCGCCAGCGCGGTCGCGAGAATCGGCCAGTCGTCGGGGTCCCGCTGCTCGATGCGCGCCAGGGCTACGGCCTTGTGGTCCAGGTAGACCTCCTCGGGCACCGCGAGCACCGACTCCCGCAACTGGCCGAGGAAGGCCAGCGAATCCCCGATCGCATCGGCTCGGCCACGTTTGGTGAGGATCTCCGGTAGATGCCGCTCCGCGTCGTCGTACGCGACCTCGGGCGCGAAGCACTCTGCGGTGACGGCGTGGGTGGCGAGGATGTCCTTCACCCGCTTCCCGAGAACAGCCCGGACCAAGATGTTGGCATCCAGGACAAGGCGACGTGCCACCGCTAGCGCTTCGCCTTGCGAAGCGTCTTGAACTCCTCGACCATCTCTTCCACGTCAGCTTCGGTGAGTTTCAGAAGGGCATCGAGCTTCTCACCGGCAGTTCGCAGCGCGGCAGCGTCGGCCGCCCGATCCTGCTTGACCGGAATGAAGTAGCCCACTGTCTGACCGTGACGGGTCACGGCCACCGGCGAGTCAGCGTCGACGAAGTCGGCGAGCCCTGCGCGGAACTCGCGGATCCCTACCTTGCTCGCGCTCATCAGTCCTCCCGATTTGTGTCATGTCTGTGTACACAATAGCACGACGGTTGAACAGGGACGCGAGAGCGAGTTAGGCAGACCTCACAAGGATTTTGCGGACTAGGTGCGGACTAGCACAACTCTGCACCGCGTCTGACCTGCGGAAACACTCTCAGATCAACGGTAGTTGGTGAACTGCACCGCGAAGTCGAGGTCCTGCTCCTTAACCAGGCGCTGCACGGTCTGCAGGTCGTCGCGGGACTTCGAGGAGACCCGCAGTTCGTCGCCCTGGATCTGGGTCTTGACCGACTTCGGCCCTTCGTCGCGGATCAGTTTGGCGACCTTCTTGGCGTCTTCGGTGGAGATGCCCTCCTTGAGGGCGATCCCGATCTTGGAGACCTGACCCGACTGGCGAGGCTCGGAGGCATCCAGGATCTTCAGGGACAACTGGCGCTTGATGAGCTTGCCCTTGAAGACGTCGAGCACGGCGCTGGCGCGGTCATCGGCCGACGCGGAGATCTCGATAGCCGATTCGCCCTGCCACTCGATGGTGGCCCCGGTGCCCTTGAAGTCGAACCGGGTCGACACCTCACGGGCGGTCTGTCCGAGCGCATTGTCGACCTCCTGCCGGTCGTATTTGCTGACGATGTCGAATGAACTGTCGGCCACGGTGCCCTCCGCCTGTTTGATCTAGGTGCTGATCCATCGGTGACCCGGCGACGGTTTCGTCGGTCGCGGGTCTCTGCGCTATTGTTCCCTGTCGTTGCACCCGTCGCCAATGCACAGCACCACAATGCACGGCACCAGCGCGAGCGCGACATGGCAGATTGCCCGAGCGGCCAATGGGAGCTGACTGTAAATCAGCCGCGCAAGCTACGTAGGTTCGAATCCTGCATCTGCCACGCTGTGATGTTTCGCGACATCTGCAAGACCCGAACCCACGGATGTGGGTTCGGGTCTTCTGCATGTGCGGGGTTGAGGCTCATGTGCGGCGGCGGAGCGTCGCGGACTCAGAACACGTTGCGGGGGCGGAACTGCACCGACATCCGCGGACCGGCGTGGGCGACCTTGGGAACCGCGTGCTCCCACGTGCGCTGGCATGATCCGCCCATTACCACCAGGTCGCCGTGACCCATCTCCAGCACGAGCGAACGGCCGCCGCCCCGGGGCCGCAGGGTCAGCCGCCGCGGGTCGCCCACCGAGACGATGGCGACCATGGTGTCGTGGCTCCGGCCGCGACCGATGGTGTCGCCGTGCCAGGCCACCGAGTCCCGGCCGTCGCGGTAGTAGCAGCACCCGGCGGTCACGAACGGTTCGCCCAACTCGTCGCGGTAGTGCGCGCTCAGTCCGTCTCGGGCCTGATCCAGGACCGGATGGGGGAGAGCCTCTGCAGCCAGATAGGTGTGCACCAGTCGAGGAACGTCGACGACCCGGTCATACATGGCTCGTCGTTCGGAGCGCCACGGGACTCGTGCGGCCAGCGCGTCGAACACCTCGTCGGCATCGGGCAGCCAGCCTTGGGCGGTGTCCACCCAGGCTCCCCGTGACA
>JBPPMQ010000073.1:0-37969 GCA_051306135.1 Nocardioides sp.
GTCGGGGTGCGGGTCGGGCGGCAGGCTGGGTGAGTCTGTTTGGTCTACGGCGCGGCGGTGCCCAACAGCTCCTCGATGCGGGCGGCGAGCTCACGAGGGCTGAACGGCTTGGTGACGTAGTCGGTTGCACCCCGGCTCAAGCCGGCATGGATGTCACCCTCCTGAGCCCGAGCGGTGAGCATCACCACCGGCAACTCGGCCAACTCGGAGTCCGAGCGGATGACAGCCAGTGCCTCCAAGCCACTCATCCCCGGCATGGTGACGTCGAGGAGGATCAGATCGGGGACGTGCTCGGCGCAGGCAGCCAGCGCCGCTGCACCGTCGACGCAGGGCACCACGTCGTGGCCGAGAGTGGTGAGTTTGAACTCGACCAACTCCCGAATGTCGTCGTCGTCATCGGCGACCACGATGCGTGCCATGGCTCCCCCTCCGAAGCGTCTGGCCCGACATTACTCCCCGGCGTCTGCTCCCGGCGTGGTCTTCTGCACCTGCATCAAGAACTCGACGTTGCTGCTGGTCTTCTTCAACCGCTCCAACAACAGCTCCAGGGCCTGCTGACCGTCGAGGGCCGAGAGCACCCGGCGGAGCTTCCAGATGATGGAGAGCTCCTCCTTGCTCATCAGCAGTTCCTCGCGGCGGGTGCCGGACTGGACAGCGTCGATGGCCGGGAAGATGCGCCTGTCCGCGAAGTCGCGGCGCAACCGGATCTCCATGTTTCCGGTGCCCTTGAACTCCTCGAAGATGACCTCGTCCATCTTCGAGCCGGACTCGATCAGAGCGGTCGCCAAAATGGTGAGCGAGCCACCATTCTCGATATTGCGGGCGGCCCCGAAGAAGCGCTTGGGCGGATAGAGCGCCGCGGAGTCGACACCACCGGACAGGATCCGGCCGCTCGCCGGAGCGGCGAGGTTGTAGGCACGGCCCAGGCGGGTGATGCCGTCGAGGAGTACGACGACGTCGTGGCCGAGTTCGACCAGTCGCTTGGCGCGCTCGATCGCAAGTTCGGCAACCATGGTGTGATCGGAGGCCGGGCGGTCGAAGGTCGAGGAAATGACCTCCCCCTTGACCGACCGCTCGAAGTCGGTGACTTCCTCGGGACGCTCGTCGACCAGCACCACCATCAGATGGCACTCGGGATTGTTGGTGGTGATCGAGTTGGCGATCGACTGCATGATCATCGTCTTACCGGCCTTGGACGGGGACACGATCAGACCACGTTGGCCCTTGCCGATCGGAGCCGCGATGTCGATCACGCGACCGATCAGATTCGAGGAGTCGGTCTCCAGACGGAGCCGTTCGCTGGCATACAACGGGGTGAGTTTGGAGAACTCGACACGGTTGCGGGCGGCCTCAGGCTCAGCTCCGTTGACGGTGTCGATCGAGACCATCGGGTTGAACTTCTCCTTGCGGTCGCCTTCACGAGGCTGACGCACCTGACCCACGATCGCGTCGCCGCGTCGCAGACCGAACTTACGCACCATCGACAGCGACACGTAGACGTCGTCGGACCCAGGCAGGTAGCCCGAGGTGCGCACGAACGCGTAGTTGTCCGAGACGTCCAAGATGCCGGCGGCCGGAACCAGCACGTCGTCGTCGCGGACCTCGGTGTCGGGCTCGGCTCGGTTGTTGCCGCCGCCGCCACCACCGGTGCTGCGGGTGCGGTCTCGGTCCCTGCCACGGCGACGACGATTGCGGCGGCTGCCGGAATCGCCGTCTGCCTGGTTCTGGCTGGGCTGGTTCTGGCTGGGCTGGTTCTGGCTGGGCTGGTTGTGTTGCCTGGCCTGCTGGTCCGACTTGTGCTCGGGCTGGTCGGACTTGGGCTGGTCGGACTTGGGCTGGTCGGACTTGGCCTGGTCGGACTCTGAGCGTGCGCGAGGTTCACGACGCGACTCGGAGGTGGTGCCCTGGCCCTGTGCCGCACGGTCGGGCGCAGACGCCGCTTGCTTCGGGGCGCTCTTCGTGGCGCCAGTGGCGGGCGAGTCGTTCTTGGCCTTGGAGCGGTTGCTGCGGGCGGCGGTGATGGCGGCCACCAAGTCGGCCTTCTTCATCGAACCGGCGCCGGCAATGCCCAGGCCGCTGGCCATGGACTTCAGGTCTGCCAGCAGCATGCTGGACAGTCCACCCGACTTCTTGGTGGCGCTCGCCTTTGCGGCGGGCGCGGTCGTAGTGGCATCGAGGATTTCCGTCACGTGAGGTCCTTCCCACGTATCTGCAGCCCACCCGGCCCATACCGGAGGCTGACTGTTGCTGTGCTTCCCCACACCGAGCCTGGCTCACATGCAGGTCGGGTGGACCCGTTGTTGCCATACCGGGACTGGAGAAGGTTCGGGCTTCGGCTGGTTCGCATCGATGGCCCTGTGCTGGTCGCCGTACTGCGACTGCGGATTCAATGTAGCACTCATCACGCCACGACACTCAAACCCGGGGGTTCGACACGGCTTCTGGCATCGGGACGCGCGATCGAACTCACTCGATCTCGACACGCACTCCGTCGTGGTCCACGGCCAAAGTGAGTGCTTGCCAGCCGTGGGGACAACGCTGGACGAGGGCGCCTTGTTCCTCGACCGAGGTGGCGAACACCAACACCGTGGGTCCGGCCCCGGAAATCACCGCTGGCCAGTCGGACGCGCGCAACGTCTGCACCAACGCGAACGACTCCGGCATCGCGGTGCGTCGATAGTCCTGGTGCAGCCAGTCCCGGGTGCCTCGCAGCAGTTGGTCGCTGCTGCCGGCCAAGGCGGCGATCAACAGGGCCGCCGCTCCGGTGTTGGCCGCTGCCTGGCCATGGGGCACCTCGGGGGGCAGGAGGCCGCGGGCGACCTCGGTTTTGACGCCGGCGCTGGGCACGAAGACCACCGCAGCGATCTGCGGGTCCACCGGTGCCCCCACCGAAAAGAAGGTGCCGTCCTGATCGTGACCCGAGATGGTCAGCCCGCCGTAGACGGCCGGAGCGACGTTGTCGGGGTGGCCCTCGAGGCGGGCCGCCAGATCGAACAGTGCGTCGTCGTCCATACGCGCGTCGCCGTCGACGACCAACGCCCGGGCCAGCGCCAGTCCGGCCACGATGGCAGCACTGGAGGATCCCAGCCCGCGGGCGTGGGGGATCACGTTATCGCAGGTCAATGCCACCTTGACCGGCTCGACGCCAAGGGCTTCGAAAGCCCGGGCCATGGACTGGACCACCAGATGACTCCCATCGCGCGGGACCACTTCCGCGCCCTGCCCGGTGACCGAGATGGACAGCTCGTCGGCGACCCGGGCGGTCAATCGGTCGCGTAGGTCCAGAGCCAGCCCGAGGGAATCGAAGCCCGGGCCGAGGTTGGCTGAGGTGGCCGGCACCGACACCCGGACCAGCCCGTCGACGAACCGGCTCATGGATGCTCGCTCACGCCAGCCCAGCGGCGGCCGCCGCGGCGTTGACGTCGGCGTCGACCACGACCTGCGGCAACACCACGTTCTCCAGCGCGGTGACGATGTCCTTGAGTCCGTGCCCGGTGACGGTGATCGCCACCGTCGATCCGCGGTAGGACTCGCCACCGGCGAGTTCTGCGAGGAGGCCGGCGATTCCTGCCGCCGAGGCCGGCTCGACGAAGATGCCGTCGTGGCGGGCCAACTCCTTCTGGGCGGCGAGAATCTGGTCGTCTGAAACGGCCGCGATGCGCCCGCCTGATTCGTCGCGGGCCGCCTCGGCGAGCTTCCACGACGCAGGATTCCCGATCCGGATCGCGGTCGCCTTGGTCTCGGGATCCGGGAACGGCACGCCAGTGACCAGCGGAGCGGCGCCCTCGGCCTGGAAACCGCGCATCACCGGGCGTTTGGTGGACAGCCCGAGGTCGGCATACTGACCGTAACCGAGCCAGTACGCCGCGATATTGCCGGCGTTCCCGACGGGAAGCAGGTGGTAGTCGGGAGCGTCACCGAGGAAGTCGACGATCTCGAAAGCCGCGGTCTTCTGGCCTTCCAAGCGCACCGGATTGACGGAGTTGACGAGCGCCACCGGATAGTTCCAGGCCATTTCGCGGGCCATCCGCAGACAGTCGTCGAAGTTGCCCCGCACCTGGACCAGCACCGAGCCGTGCAGCACAGCCTGGGCCATCTTGCCGGCAGAGATCTTGCCCTCGGGCACCAGCACCACCGGCGTCATACCCGCCTTGGCTGCGTAGGCGGCCATCGAGGCTGAGGTGTTGCCGGTTGAGGCGCACACACAGGCGCTGGCCCCTTCGAAAGCAGCCACCGACATGGCCGCGGTCATGCCGCGGTCCTTGAAGGATCCGGTCGGATTGGAGCCCTCGACCTTCAGCCAGACATCGGCTCCGGTCAGTCCGGAGAGCCAGTCGGAGCGGACCAGTGGGGTGCCGCCCTCGCGCAGGGTGACCGCGGGGGTGCCCTCGGGGATGTTCAGCAACGGTCGGTACTCCTCGACCACACCGCGCCACTGGTGGGTGCGTTGGAACGATCCTGGCTCGATGCTCATTCGGTCGCGCCCTCCACGCGCATCACTGAGGTGACCTCGCGGACGATGTCCATGCCGCGCAGGATCTCCACGCAGGCGGCCAGTTGGGCGTCGGTGGCGGTGTGGGACACGACCACGAGTTGGGCGTCCTCTCCGCGACCCTCCTGGCGCACGGTCGAGATCGACACGTCGTGGTCCGCGAAGGCGTTGGCGATCTGGGCCAGCACTCCGGCGCGGTCCTCCACGTCGATGGCCACGTGGTAGCGGGTGCGGGTCTGCCCCATCGGTAGCACGGCACGCTGGGCGTAGGCCGACTCCCCGGCACCCTTGGCGCCGGTGAGCCGGTTGCGGGCCACCGTGACCAGGTCGCCGAGCACTGCGCTCGCGGTCGGGGAGCCGCCCGCGCCCTTGCCGTAGAACATCAACTGCCCTGCTGCCTCGGACTCCACGAAGACGGCGTTGTAGGCCTCGCGTACGCCGGCGAGCGGGTGGCTGGCGGGAATCATCGCCGGGTGCACCCGCACCGAGACGTCTCCGTCGACGAGTTCGGCGATGGCGAGCAGCTTGACCACCGAGTTCATCGCTCGGGCGCTGGCCACGTCAGCGGCGCTGACATCGGTGATGCCCTCGCGGTGCACGTCGGCTGCGGTCACCCGGGAGTGGAACGCCAGACTGGCCAGGATCGCTGCCTTGGCGGCGGCGTCGAAGCCCTCCACGTCGGCGGTCGGGTCGGCCTCGGCGTACCCCAGGTCCTGGGCCTCGGTGAGCGCGTCGGCGAACCCGGCACCCGAGGTGTCCATCTTGTCGAGGATGTAGTTGGTGGTGCCGTTGACGATGCCCATGACGCGGGTGATCCGGTCGCCGACCAGCGATTCGCGCAACGGACGCAGGATCGGGATGGCGCCGGCAACGGCGGCCTCGAAGTAGAGGTCGCGGCCGACCTTCTCGGCCGCTTCATACAGTGTCGGACCGTCGTCGGCCAGCAACGCCTTGTTGGCAGTGACCACGCTGGCGCCACCCTCGAGGGCACGCAGGATCAGGCTGCGAGCCGGCTCGATGCCACCGATCACCTCGATGACCAGGTCGGCTTTGTCGACCAATGCCTCGGCGTCGGTGGTGAGCAGGTCGGCCGGTACGTCGACCTCCCGCGGCGCGTCGAGGCGGCGGACCGCGACCCCGATGAGCTCGAGCGGTGCGCCGATACGGGCGGCGAGGTCGACGGACTGCTCTCCGAGCAGGCGCACCACCTGGGAACCCACGGACCCGCAGCCGAGCACGGCCACCTTGAGTCGGGTTGCAGAAGTCACCGGGGCAGCCTATCGGTGGGCGGCCCCGGGGCAGACATCCGTCCGTGCGACCGAGACGCACCCGGCGGGTTCAGAGGTCCTTGGTCCAGGGTCGCTTCAGCCGAGGTCGGTCGCGAGCAGGTCGTCGAGGGTCTCGCGGCGCACGATCACCCGGGCCTCGCCGTCCTTGACCGCGACCACCGGCGGGCGCAGCGCGTGGTTGTAGTTCGAGGCCATCGAGAAACAGTAGGCGCCGGTGCCCGGCACCGCGATGAGATCACCGGGGGCGATGTCGGAGGGCAGGAACTCGTCCTTGACCACGACGTCGCCGGCCTCGCAGTGCATGCCGACCACCCGGGAGAGCACTGCAGCGGCGTCCGAGCGCCGGTTGGCCAGGGTCGCGGAGTAGTCGGCACCGTAGAGCGCGGTGCGGATGTTGTCGCTCATGCCGCCGTCGACGCTGACGTAGGTACGCACCGCTCCCCCGTCCAGGTGCACCTGCTTGACGGTGCCGACGGTGTAGACGGTGCACATCGACGGACCGACGATCGCACGACCCGGCTCGATGGAGAGCCGAGGTTGCTCGATGCCGAGTCCGCGGCACTCGTGCTCGACGATCTTGCCCATCTCGGTGGCCAACTGCGCCGGGTCCGAAGGGTCGTCCTGGGAGGTGTAGGCGATGCCGAAACCGCCACCGAGGTCGAGTTCACCCATGGTCACCCCGACCTCGTCGCTGGCCTGCTGGTGCAGGGCGAGGACTCGCTTCGCGGCGATCTCGAAGCCGGCGGAGTCGAAAATCTGGGAGCCGATGTGGCTGTGCAGGCCGAGGAGTTCGACACCGCCGATCGCGGCCAGCCGGCGTACCGCCTCCAACGCGTCACCGGAGGCGATCGAGAAGCCGAACTTCTGGTCCTCGTGGGCGGTCGCGATGAACTCATGGGTGTGCGCCTCGACGCCGGTGGTGACCCGCACCATCACCCGGATCGGGTATGCCGGCGCCAGTTGGGCGGCCAACTCCGCGATCCGGTCGATCTCGATGAAGGAGTCGACCACGATCCGGCCGACGCCGGCCACGATCGCGTGCCGCAACTCCATCGCGGTCTTGTTGTTGCCGTGGTAGCCGATCCGACGAGGGTCGAACTCGGCCCGCAGCGCGACGGCAAGCTCACCGGCGCTGCACACGTCGAGGCACAGGCCCTCCTCGGCAACCCACCGGGCAACGGCGGTCGACAGGAACGCCTTGCCTGCGTAGTAGACGTCGCAGCCTCCGGTCACCGAGGTGTCGAAGGCTTCACGGAAGGCGCGGGCGCGGGACCGGAAGTCGGCCTCGTCGAGCACGAAGGCGGGGGTGTTGAGGTTGGCGACCAGGTCGGGCACCGAGAGCCCGCCGACGTGCAGCGAACCCTCGACCTTGGTCGCGGTCTGGCTCCACAGCTGGGGCAACAGGTCGTTGACGTCGCCGGGGGGACCGAGCCAGTTCGGTCCGGCGAACGCTCCGGCGGCGTGCGCCCAGCCGGCCTCGTGGGTGGTCACATCCGCTCCGGGGCGGACACGCCGAGCAACTGAAGCGCGTTGGCGAAGACGACTCTGGTCGCCGCCACCAGCAGCAGTCGGGCTGCATGGAGGTCGCTGGGTTCCTCATCGCCGCGAGGCAACACCCGGCACTGCTCATTGAACCGGTGGTAGGCGCCGGCGGTGTCCTCCAGGTAGCGGGCCACCCGGTGGGGCTCGCGCAGTTCGGCGGCGCTGGCCACCACCCGGGGAAAGTCGGCCAGCGCGCGCAGTAGGTCGCCCTCGGCCTCGTGGGTGAGCAGTCCGGGGTGAGAGGCGGGAGCCAGCCCGAGGTCGGCGGCGTTGGCCAGGATCCGGGAGGCCCGGGCGTGGGCGTACTGGACGTAGTAGACGGGGTTGGCGGCCTCGGCCTTGGTCCACAGGTCCAGGTCGATGTCGATGGTCGAATCGCTGGAGTAACGCGCCAGCGCATACCGAGAGGCGTCGACGCCGATGGCCTCGACGAGGTCTTCGATGCTGACCACGGTGCCGTTGCGCTTGGACATCCGCATCGGTTCGCCGTCGCGGACCAGATTGACCATCTGGCCGATGAGGATCTCCAGGTTGACCCCGGGTGTGTCGCCGAAGGCAGCGCACATCGCCATCATCCGGCCGACGTACCCGTGGTGGTCGGCGCCGAGCATGATGAGGCAACGGTCGTAGCCACGCTCACGCTTGTCGAGGTAATAGGCCAGGTCGCCGGAGAGATAGGCGCCCTCACCGTCGGACTTGATGATGACCCGGTCCTTCTCGTCGCCGTACCTGGTCGACTCCAGCCAGAGTGCGCCGTCCTTGGAGAAGGTTGCGCCCAGCTCGGTGAGTCGGTCGACAGCCTTCGCGACCGCCCCCGACCGGTGCAGGTTGTCCTCGTGGAAGTAGACGTCGAAATCGACGCCGAAGTCGTGCAGGGACGTCTTGATCTCGGTGAACATGAGATCGACGCCCTCAGCCCGGAAGACCTCCTTGGCCTCCTCGTCCGAGCCGTCCATCGCGTCGGGTCGTGCTGCGAGCACCTGGCTGGCGATCTCCTCGATGTAGGCGCCGCCGTAGCCGTCCTCGGGGACCGGGTCACCCTTGGCCCAGGCGAGCAGCGACCGAGCGAACCGGTCGATCTGTGCGCCGTGGTCGTTGAAGTAGTACTCCCGGGTGACCTCGGCCCCGGTGAAGGTGAAGATGCGGCCCAGCG
Organism: Nocardioides sp.; assembly: GCA_051306135.1. Lineage (GTDB taxonomy): Bacteria > Actinomycetota > Actinomycetes > Propionibacteriales > Nocardioidaceae > Nocardioides. The sequence goes on from JBPPMQ010000073.1 coordinate 8,477, forward strand.
CGTCGCCGACGGCAGCCCACCGGACGCCGCCGATGTGCAGTGGTCCGGTCGGGTTCGCGGAGACGAACTCGAGGTTGATCTTCTCGCCGGCGAAGGCATCGCAGGCACCGTATGCCGACCCCGCCGCAACAATCTGCTCGGCGATCCGGCCCTGGGCGTCGGCGGCCACGGTGATGTTGAGGAATCCCGGTCCGGCGATATCGACCTTCTCGATGGCGTCCTTGTCCTTGAGGCCGTTGGCGACCATCTGAGCGAGGGCACGCGGGTTGAGCCCGGCCTTCTTGGCCAACTGAAGCGCCACGTTGGTGGCATAGTCTCCGTGTTCCCTGACGCGAGGACGCTCCACGGTGACCTGGGTCGGGACGCCGTCAGGCAGGGTGAGGTCACCGTTGCCGGACAGCGTCGTCAGAACCTCGACGATCAGGGTGGAGAGTTGCTCAGGGGTCACCGGTCAAGGCTATCGGCCAAACCCCGCCGCGACCGCATCGGTTTGGTCGCCGGGAGGACAGCCTTGAGGACCTATGGCCTTGATCACATCGCATCTCGCGGGTTCACTTGATCCCGGACGCCAGAAGGCGCCTTGGTGAGAAGTGGAGACAGGCATGCAGGTTCCGTTGGTAGTCACCGACTTCCTTGACCGCGCCGTCGCGGTCTACCCCGACCGGATCGCGGTCGTCGACGAGCCAGATCATCGCGATCGCCCCCAGTTGAACTCGTGGGGCTCGGTCAGCTACGCCGAGTTGGCCGCGCGGGCCCGCCGCCAGGCGGCCAACCTGGACCGACTCGGGCTCGGACCAGGGGCTCGGGTGGCGGTCATGTCGCAGAACTCCGCCCGGCTGCTCACCTCGTTCTACGGCGTCTCGGGCTGGGGGCGGATCCTGGTGCCGATCAACTTCCGGCTCACTTCCGCTGAGGTTTCCTACATTGTGGAGCACTCGGGGGCCTCGGTGCTGATGCTGGATCCGGAACTAGCCCACCTAGCCGACCGGGTGACCTGCGAGAACATCTTCATCCTCGGTCGCGACGACGACCAGATCTGGGGCGAGACCGGCAGGGAGCCGCTGTCTTGGGAGCCGGACGAGAACGCGACCGGCTCGATCAACTACACCTCCGGCACCACGGCGCGACCCAAGGGTGTGCAACTGACCCACCGCAACAACTGGCTCAACGCGGCGGTCTTGGGCTGGCAGGTGGGAGTCAACGATCGCGATGTCTACCTGCACACCTTGCCGATGTTCCACGCCAACGGCTGGGGAATGCCCTTCGCTGTCACCGGCATGGGCGGAACCCATGTGGTGCAGCGCCAGATCGACGGAGCGGAGATCCTGCGCCGGATCTCCGAGCACGGAGTAACGCTGTTGTGCGCTGCCCCAGCCGTGCTCAATTCGGTGCTGGACGCGGCTGAGACCTGGTCAGGTCCGATCCCCGGCGACGGCGTCACCCGGGTGGTCGCGGCCGGCGCTCCCCCGCCGACCAGGACCATCGAACGGATCCGGTCCGAGTTGGGCTGGGAGTTCATCCAGATCTATGGGCTGACCGAGACCTCACCGTTGTTGACGATGAGCCGGATGCGCAGCGAATGGGACGACCTGTCGGCGACCGAGCAAGCACAGAACCTGTCCCGAGCCGGGGCTCCGGCGCTCGGCACCAGCATCAAGGTGGACGAGTTCGGCGAGTTGCTGGTTCGGTCCAACCACGTTATGGAGGGCTATTGGAACAATCCGGAAGCCAGCGACGACGCGTTGGCCGGCGGCTGGTTCCACACCGGTGACGGCGGCACCTTCTCCGACGGCTATGCCACCATCTTGGACCGCAAGAAGGACGTCATCATCTCCGGCGGGGAGAACGTGTCCTCGATCGAGGTCGAAGACGCCCTGATGGCCCACCCCGACGTGGCCGAGGCTGCGGTCATCGGTACGCCGGATGAGAAGTGGGGTGAACTGGTCACAGCCCTGGTGGTCCTCCGCGACGGTTCGACGGTGACCGCAGAGGAGATCACTGCTCACTGCCGCGAGCGTCTGGCCGGCTACAAACTGCCTCGCCGGATCGAGTTCCGGGACTCGTTGGTGCGCACGGCGACCGGCAAGTTGCAGAAGTTCAAGTTGCGCGAGGAGTTCTGGGGCGGCAAGCAGCGTCAGGTCAACTGACCGGTGGCCGGATTCCCGCCACGTGCGCTCAGCAGGGCGACCACGTCGTCGACCGGCATACCGGCGTCCACGACGATGACCCGAGAAGCACCCGCCCTGGCCGGCCAGAGCCGGCCGATCACCTCGCTGATCGCGGCGCTGTGCGCACCGACGGGGTCTGCCTCGGTGCCACGTAGCCAGGCCCGGAGCACGTGGTTGTGGGCGGTGACGACCGCGTTGGCCAACACCTCTGCCCGCAGGTCCGCGTGAGGTCCGGCGATCCAGGCCCGAATGTGTTGGCGAAAGATCTGTTGGTAGCGCAGTTGGCCGGCGATCTCGGCTTGGCGCAGGTCGGTGAAGGTGCGGGTGAGTCGGTAGCGGTCGCGGGCAACCTCGCCTTCGTCCAGGTAGTGCCGCAGCACGATCGCCGAGGCCTCGACCAGCGCGGTGCCGGCGTGGGCGGCGTCTGCTGCGTGGAGGCGGGTGTTGACGTCGGCCGAGATGCCGTCGTGGTCGGGGAAGACCACTGCTTCCTTGGTCGGGAAGTGCCGGAAGAAGGTGGCGCGACTGACTCCGGCCCGGGCAGCGATCGCGTCCACGGTGGTTTGGTCGAAGCCGTCGGCGGAGAACAACTCGAACGCCGCAGCCACCAGTCGGTCCTTGGTGGTCCCCATTGCTGCTCCTCTCCGCGCGAGCGTAAGATACTGAGTATCACATACACGTAACTCAGTATCGTCCTGCTTTCGGAGGTTGGCTGTGCAAAGGATCGGCGTAGTTGGTTGTGGCCTGATGGGTTCGGGCATCGCGGAGGTGTCGGCGCGAGCCACACTGGATGTGGTGGTCGTGGAGACCAGTCCCGCGGCCGCCGAGGCCGGCCGCTCCCGACTGCAGAAGTCGCTGGCACGAGCCGAAGCCAAGGACAAGCTCGCCGGGGAAACCGCCGCCGAGGTGATGGGCCGGATCCGCATCGAGACCTCCCTGGACGCGATGGCCGACCGGGACCTCGTGGTCGAGGCGATCGTCGAGGACGAGAACCTCAAGGTCGACCTGTTTCGCGAACTGGACAAGATAGTGGAGTCCCCCGAGGCGATCCTGGCTTCCAACACCTCCTCCATCCCGATCATGAAACTCGGTGTCGCCACCGAGCGCCCTCAGCAGGTGATGGGGATCCACTTCTTCAACCCGGTGCCCGTGCTCCAACTGGTCGAATTGGTGCCGAGCCTGCTGACGGGTCCCCAGACCACCGAGAGAGCGCGTTCCTTCGTCGAGGGCCAACTCGGCAAGCAGGCCATCGACTGCCAGGACCGCGCCGGATTCGTGGTCAACGCCCTGCTGATTCCGTTCGTGCTCTCCGCGATCCGGATGTATGAGTCCGGGTTCGCCTCCGCCGACGACATCGACCGCGGCCTGGTGCTCGGCGCGGCCCATCCCCAGGGACCGCTCGCCCTGGCCGATCTCATCGGTCTGGACACCACCAAGGCAGTGGCCGAGTCTCTCTACGAAGAGTTCAAGGAGCCGCTCTACGCCGCTCCCCCGCTGCTCCAGCGCATGGTCGACGCCGGCCTTCTGGGCCGCAAGACCGGCCGCGGCTTCTACACCTACTGACAATCACCCGACACCGGCAAGGACGAATCCCGATGAGTGACTACCCGATGTATGGCCTCTCCGAGGAGCAGGTCGAGATCCGCAAGGCGATCCGCGAGATCTGCGACGCCCGCGTCGCACCTTTCGCAGCTGCTGTCGACGAGGATGCGCGTTATCCGCAAGAGGCGCACGACGCCTTGCTGGAGACCGACTTCTTCGCGCCCCACGTGCCCGAGATGTACGGCGGCGTCGGCGCGGACGCTCTGAGCACCGTCATCGTGATCGAGGAGGTCGCTCGTGCGGACATGTCTGCCAGTCTGATCCCGGCGGTCAACAAGCTCGGCAGCCTGCCGGTCCAGATCGGCGGGAGCGAGGAGCTCAAGCAGAAGTACCTCTCGAAGCTTGCCGCCGGCGAGGGCGGGTTCTCCTACTGCCTCTCGGAGCCGGATGCCGGGTCGGACGCTGCGGCGCAGAAGACCCGCGCTGTGCGCGACGGCGATGTCTGGGTGCTCAACGGCACCAAACGCTGGATCACCAACGCAGGCGTGTCGCAGTTCTACACGGTGTTGGCGATGACCGACCCAGACCGGCGCTCCAAAGGCATCAGCGCCTTCGTGGTCGAGAAGTCCGACGAGGGCCTCTCCTTCGGGGCACCGGAGAAGAAGCTCGGCATCAAGGGGTCACCGACCCGGGAGGTCTACTTCGACAACGTGAGGATTCCGGCCGACCGGATCATCGGGGAGGAGGGGCGAGGCTTCGAGTATGCGATGAAGACCCTGGACCACACTCGGGTCACCATCGCCGCCCAGGCCGTCGGCGTCGCCCAGGGCGCTCTCGACTATGCGCTGGGTTACGTCAAGGAGCGCACCCAGTTCGGCAAGCCGATCGCGTCCTTCCAGGGCATCGAGTTCATGCTCGCGGACATGGGCATGAAGATCGAGGCGGCCCGGCAGATGACCTACGCGGCCGCCGGCCGCTCCGAGCGCGGCGACTCCGACCTGACCTTCTTCGGCGCAGCCGCCAAGTGCTTCGCCTCCGATGTGGCCATGGAGGTCACCACCAACGCGGTGCAGTTGCTCGGTGGCTACGGCTTCACCCGTGACTACCCGGTGGAGCGGATGATGCGCGACGCCAAGATCACTCAGATCTACGAGGGCACCAACCAGGTGCAGCGGATCGTGATGGGGCGGCAGTTGCTGGCCGGCGTCCAGAACCTCTAGGAACCGACGCTGCAGGTGGTCGCGGCGGGCTGGTGGAGACCGAAAGCATTGGCCAGTGCGTCCGCGATCCGGTGGGCGCGCTCGGCATACCCCCGTGAGGTGAAGTGAATGCCGTCGGCGATGAACCACTGGTCCTGCACCTCGCCGGCCCAGTCGAACAGTCGCAAGGTGGGATAGCGGCCGCACGCGGCCCGCAGCGCGTCGTCGAAGCCGGCCATGGCGGCGTTGGCGTACGGGCCAGATCCACGCAGCGACTTCACCGTCAGCCACAGCACCGGCTGGTCGGCGAGCCGGTCCATGATCAGGTTGATCCGCTCGGGCACGGTGGCCACGCCGCCGACGGCACGGTTGGCGGAGTCGTTGGTGCCCATCGCGACGACCCAACATCCAGCGAATCCATCGGCCAGGAGCCGGTCGACGGCGTCCTGGGCGTTGGGCTGGTCGTGCCATTTCTCCACGATCGAGCGGGCGCCGAGGATATCGGTGCGCACTCGGCGTACGCCGACCGAATGCAACTGTGGGGCAATCCTGGTCGATCGCTCGGGCAGGTAGGCCGAGCTGACCAGTCCGAGTGAGGTGGATTCGCCGACATAGGCGACCGAGGTGCAGGAGGTCTGGGCTCGTCGGGACTGATCGTTGCGGTGGAGGCCCACTCCCACTCGTCGGATCGTGGGACCGGGTCGCACGATGCGATGGCCGAAGCCGTCGACATGGTCCGCCGCCGGCGGCTCGGTCGGCGGCTGGGACGTCGCCCCGAAACTGGCCAGACTCGCCTCGTCGACCGGGGTGACGGGGTCGGCCTGGTTGACGCTCACCAGGGCAAGTACGCCGGCCAGGGTCAACCCGGCCGCACCGACGACGAGTCCGGGACGCCGCCAGGTCACCACCGGACGGCGGCTGATCAGTCCGTGGACCTGACGCAGCCCGTTTGCCGCCGAGACCCGCAGGCCGTGGGTGCGGATCGGGTTCTCGACCAGTCGCCAGGAGGCCTCGGCCAGCATCACCGTCAGAGTGACCAGCAACACCGACCACCACACCCGGTGTGTTGCGAGGGCCTGAGTGGACATGGCTGCGATGACCGGCAACTGCCACAGGTAGAGGCCATAGGACCGCTCCCCGAGGTAGCGCAGCGGGCCGACCCCCAGCACCCGGTTGAGCAGGCTGCCGGGCCAGGCGACCGCTGCGACGAGCACCATGGAGGCGACCGAGAGCAACAGCAGGCCCCCGGTGTAGAGCGACATCGAATAGTCGTCGGTCTGTGCCACCAGCCAGCAGATCGACCCGAGTGCGACCAGGCCGGCACCTTGAACCACGCCGTTGAGGATCCGGCGGTGTCGACGTACGGCGGTCAGCGTTTCCCACGCCAGTGCGAGCAGCGCACCGAGCAGAATCCCGCCGGCGCGGGTGTCGGTGCCCTCGTAAGCACGGGTGTTGTCGATGCCGGGGCTGGCCAGCACTGCCAACACCACGAACGAGGCCAGGCAGGCGGAGGCGGTCATCGCCACCAGCCACCGTCGACGCAGGCCCAACCAGCCGAGCACGATCACCATCACCAGTGGCCAGGCCAGATAGAACTGCTCCTCGACCGACAGCGACCACAGGTGGTCCAGGGGCCCCGGACCGGCGAACCGTTCGAAGTAGGACTGTTCGACTCCGATGGTGTGCCAGTTGGCGACGTACAGCCCGGCCGCCAGACTCTGTCCCCACCGTTGCCCTAGGCGTGCGGGGTCGACCAGGGCGGTCGCTGTCAGCGTCACCACGAGGACCACCAGCAGCGCCGGGACCAGTCGTCGGAAGCGGTGCACCCAGAATCGACGCAGTTGCAGAGTCCCAGTGCGGCTCCAACTGGTCAGCAGGATGCGGGTGATCAGGTAGCCGGACAGAGTGAAGAACACCCCGACCCCGAGAAGTCCGCCGCCGAACCCGGAGAAACCGAGGTGGTAGCCGAACACCGCGATGACGGCGATCGCCCGGATGCCATCGAGTCCCGGCAGGTAGTGAGAGCGGGGATCGACCGGCCTGGGCATGAAACCTTCACCTCACCGAGTGCACTGCGTGCGCGTCCCATCCGCGCGACTGACCATCCGAGGCTAGAGCCCATCGGGGCCGATTTCGGCATCGGCGCGCGAGTTTCACCCAATGGCCAAACTCACGCCTTCCGGCCGCCCACACGCAGCACGAGGTCGTCGGTCGAATCGGCCAGGGTGTCGAAGTAGAGCTCGATCATCTGATTCATCTGCATCGGCACGAATGGGTAGGCGTGGATCAGTTGGACCAGGTAGATCGACCGGCCATGCAGGCTCCACTTGACCCACGCGTTGGTGCGGTTCAGCACCGCGAGCTCCACCGCCGCACCACGTCGGGAACGGACCTCGTGGACCACCGGCGTGACGATCTCCAAGGCCGGCTGGTCAGTTCGAACCCGCAGCCAGGCGACCAGCCCGTCAGCGAGCAATCTGATGTCGCCCTCGGAATCTGGCTCCCCCGCAGCCCAGCGTGCGTCCAGAGCAGTAGTCACCAGCTCCCGCAACTCCCCGAAATCCTCAGGCAGGAACAGCTCGGGCAGGACCGACTCGGGCAGGAACCGGCCGGGACCGGACTCCCCGGACATCTCGCCCTCGGGCAGCGACCGGTCGACCTCCCGCTCGACGGTGATCTCAGCGGATGGGTCCAGACCCAGACGGTCGGCGGTTTCGGCAGCCGGTCCGACCACGTCGTAGCCGAGCACCCCCGGGTGCGGGACCGCAAAGACGATTCGGAGCACCGAACAGGCGGTCTGGGCCAAGTCGGCGAAACTCTCGCTCGGCACCCGTCTGAGCCATCCGATGGATTCGTCGGGAAGGAACCCGGCGTCGAGCAGCCACGCTGCTCCGGCGGCGCCGATGCGGTGCGACTCGAGCAATGACGAGTCGGCCGGCACACTCAGATAGATCTCCTCGGACGGGGTGCCGCCGATAGTCAGGTATGGAGCACACGGCTCCACGGTCGGACCCGGCACCGCGATGACCAGATGGTCTGAAACACCGACCTGGTCCAGGTAGCGACCCAACCCGGAACCGAACCCGGCCCACGCCGCCTCCTGGTCCCAGACGCCGAAATCCTCGTCCGGCTCGCCGGAACCCCCAGCCTCGCCCATCTGCCCCTCCTCATCGACCCGCAGTCCGATCCGAGGCTAAGGGAGGGTCCCGACTCAATGTGGGGTCACATCTCTTCGTGGGTCGCCGGGTCACCGCCGAAGAGCCGCCCATCTGGCCGCCCGAGCCCGGTGATGGCGGCCATCTGGTCTTCGGTCTCGGACTCATTGCCGTCGTTGAGGCGGATGGCGGGAGTCATTGCGCCACCGTACGCCGCGGATTCGTGGCCCCCAGCGGCGATTTCGGCGCTTTGGACCGGGCTACCATTGAACAATGGCCGGTCTGATCCTGTATGACGACGACTGCGGATTCTGCACGCGCGTCGCTCATCTGGCCTCGCGGCTGGGCATCCGAGCCCAGATCCAGGCGCTCTCCACCGCCGACCTCATCTCGCTCGGAGTGAGCCCGGAGCGGTCGATACGGGAGTTGCCCTACGTCGACGGATCCGGGCAGGTGCACTACGGCCACCACGCGTTCGCGGCGGCGCTTGCCACCGGGTCGAGGGTGCACCGGTTGGTGGGCCGGGCACTGGAGCGGTGGCCGATCGATCCGATCGCGGCGCGGGCCTACACCTGGTTGGCCGCGAACCGGCAGCACCTGCCCGGCGGCACGTCGGCCTGCGCCCTACCTGAGGACTGAGTCAGCCTCCGGGTCGACTCCCCGAGATCGCTCGGCCGGGCCACTCGTCTGCGTCGTTCGGCAGGGCTGACTCCGGAAATGAACACAGCAGGAACTGAACACAGCGGCGGGACGGATAGAATCCGCCCCGCCGCTGTGGTGGCTATCAGAGAGCGCGGACCTTGTCGGCCTGCGGACCCTTGGGACCCTGGGTCACGTCGAACTCGACGCGCTGGTCCTCACGCAGCGACTTGTAGCCGCTGCCTTCGATCGAGGTGTGGTGGACGAAAACGTCCGGACCGCCACCGTCCTGAGCGATGAAGCCGAAGCCCTTCTCATCGCTGAACCACTTAACTTTGCCCTGCGTCATGGCAAGAACTCCTTGAATCTTCGCGACCCGCACTTTGCTGGTTGCGCCACTGAAACCATCCACTACCAACCTGATGTCCAGCACGACCGAAGACCAAGAATGAAAAGATGAACGGACCACCGTCGGCGGCCGGGAAACCCCGAAGGGTGTCCTTCAACAACTCAAACGATAGCACCTCAGGGGCCAAGTTCGCATTGCTGGCGACAGTCTGTTTTGGCAGGCTGTCAGTGGGATCAGCCCCTCAGGGTCGAAGCCAGCGGACAGTCGAAGGGGTCCCGGGCGCGCAAGCCGACGTGGTTGAGGTAGTCGATGACGATTCGGTAGGACCGAAACAGCCCGACCTCGGAGTAGGCGACACCTTCGCGCAGACAATGGGCGCGCACGATGGGCCGTGCCTTGCGGAGGTTGCAGCGCGGCATGTTCGGGAACAGGTGGTGTTCGATCTGGTAGTTCAGACCACCCATCGCCAGGTCGAGGACCGGGTTGCCCCGTACGTTGCGGGAGACCATCACCTGACGGCGTAGGAAGTCGAGCTTCATGGACGCCGGCACGATCGGCATGCCCTTGTGGGCCGGTGCGAAGGTGGCGCCGAGATAGACGCCGAAGACGGCCATCTGCACACCGAAGAATGCGGCAGCCATCCCGACGGGCAGGAACACGAACAGCACCGCAATGTAGGACGCGAGTCGAACGAGCACCAGCCCGGTCTCGAACCGGCGCCACGGATGAACGGCGCCGGCTGCCAGACCGAAGCGCACGCTGGACCAGTGCAGGTTGAGACCTTCCAAGGTCAGCAGCGGGAAGAAGAACCATCCCTGGCGCTTGACCAGCCAGCCGGCCAGGCCGGTGCGCGTTTCGGCGATCTGAGGGGTGAAGGCCAACGCGCCAGCTGCGATGTCGGGATCGAAACCCTCCTGGTTGGGCCCCTTGTGGTGCCGGTTGTGCTTGACGCGCCACCATCCGAAGCTGAGTCCAGCGAAGCCGCCGGCCAGGATCCGGGCCGCCCAGGCGTTCCAGGTGGCCGAGGCAAAGATCTGCCGGTGGGCAGCGTCATGGCCCAGGAAGCCGAACTGGGTGACCACGACACCGAGGGCTGCAGCCAACAACAACTGATACCAGGAGTCGCCGAGCCAGAAGAATCCGACCCAAATGGCCGCGAAGGCCGCGATGCTGGCCAGGATGACGGTCCAGTAGAAGCCGCGGCGCCGCTCCAACAGGCCAGACGCACGGATGTCCTTGACCAGGTCGGTGTAGCGACTCACATAGCGTTCGTTGGGTTCACTCAGGGCGGTGCTCACGACTTCACCTCGCGCTGGAGTTGCCCACCTTCACTGTCCCAGTCCGGGTGCGGCACCGAGGAACCAGCCGAGCCAGGGCGCAGATCGGCGAGGATCTTGCCGGCCTCTTTGGCGTCTGTGCCGGGAGGGATCACCGAGATCTCGTGGCGATCGCCGTTGAACATCGTCACGGTGAGCTGGTGGGTGTCGTCTCGGGGGAAGCATCCGGTCTTCACCCGGCGCCCCGGGATCTGAACCCATCGGGGGCGGTCATCCCAGTCGGGCGGCGAATAGAGCACTCGTTTGATACGGCCTCGCTCGGTCGGCCAGTGTGCGAAGAAGTCTTCGAGTTGGTCTTCCAGCGACCGGCTCGAGGGCCACCACGCCCCGTAGGGAGCGGTCTTGTCGACCTCGGGTCTGAGTGCGAAGCGCGAAGGTTTGGTCTGGTTTTGCGCGGTCATGGCGACCACCGCCTTTGATAGCCGTCTTCGCCAGAGTCGATGAACCGGGCCGCCCCGATTCTGAGGCTCTACGGTGACCTGACAATCACGGTCTTGAGTTCGATTCTAGTCCTGTCGGCCCAATGGCCGTCTTCGGCCGCATGGATTTCGTCAGTGGGGCGTAGGTTCGTGGGGTTGGCGCAACCGGCTCCGACTCGATGGCCGGCAACCGCCGGCGGGAACGAGGAGCACGGTGCCGCTCGATGCCGGGTCGCCTGGGGACGGCGCGTGGTGGGAGTCGGCGGTCGTCTACCAGATCTATCCACGCAGTTTCGCCGACAGCAACGCAGACGGGGTCGGAGACCTCACAGGGGTCCTGGAGCATCTGGATCACATCGCGGAGTTGGGGGTCGACGTGGTGTGGCTGTGTCCTGTCTACCGGTCGCCGCAAGACGACAACGGTTACGACATCAGTGACTACCAAGACGTCGATCCCCTGTTTGGCACGCTGGCGGACTTGGACCGCTTGATCGATGCGGTCCATCGGCGCGGCATGAGATTGATCATGGATCTGGTGGTCAACCACACCTCTGACGAGCACCCGTGGTTCATCGAGTCGTGCGGGAGCCTCGATTCGGCGAAGGCGGACTGGTACTTCTGGAGAGACCCCCGACCCGGGACGACGCCGGGTGAACCTGGTTCGGAGCCGAACAACTGGGGCGCGACCTTTTCCGGGTCGGCGTGGCAGTGGGTGCCTGCGCGGGAACAGTTCTACCTGCATCTGTTCTCGGTCAAACAGCCCGATCTCAACTGGGACAACCCCGAGGTCCGCGCGGCTGTGTTCACGATGATGGGGTGGTGGCTCGACCGCGGCATCGACGGCTTCCGCATGGACGTCATCAACTTCATCTCCAAGGATCCCGGCTTGCCCGACGGAGTGCTGACCTCGACAGGCTACGGCGACGGGATGCCGCACTTTTCCTACGGCCCGCAGGTGCACGCTTACCTCGAGGAGATGAAGCGGGTGGTCTTCGACTCTCGACCCGGCACCTATCTGACCGTGGGCGAGATGCCGGGCGTGACCCCCGAGCAGGCCCGCGAGTTCACCGGCCGAGAGCACGGACAACTGGCGATGGTGTTCCAGTTCGAGCATGTCGCCTTGGACCACGACACCGACAAGTGGACGCAGCGCAGGGTCACGGTCAGCGACCTGCGCCGAACCCTGGCCCGTTGGCAGCATGCGTTGGCCGACCAGGGGTGGAACAGCCTCTACTGGAACAACCACGATCAACCTCGGGTGGTCTCCCGCTATGGCAACGACACCACCTACTGGCGAGAGTCGGCCACCGCGCTGGCAGCGGTCCTGCATCTGCATCGCGGCACGCCCTACGTGTACCAGGGCGAAGAACTGGGCATGACCAACGTGGCGTTCGAATCGATCGAGGACTTCCGCGACATCGAGTCCCTCAACCACTACGCCGACGCGGTCGGAGTGCGTGGTCAGGATCCCGCCGGGGTCTTGGACACCCTTCGGCGCAAGAGCAGGGACAACGCCCGGACGCCGATGCAGTGGACCGCCGGGACGGCGGCGGGCTTCACCGCGGGCGAGCCTTGGATTCCGGTGAACTCCAACTACCGCTGGCTCAATGCGGCGGCGCAACGCAGCGACCCCGATTCGGTCTTCAACTTCTATCGCCGACTGATCGCGTTGAGACATTCAGAGCCGATCTTGGTGCACGGCGACTTCGGTCTGCTGGCACCTGACCACGAGCAGGTCTATGCATTCCGGCGCCACCTGGACGGCGCCGCGATCGAGGTGTATGCCAATCTGTCGGACTCCGCCGCCGTCGTCGAGGGGGCAGATCTGGGGCTGGCCGGCATCACGTTGTCCAACTACCCCAGCGACCAGAGGAGGGAGCAGCGGCTGGCCCCGTGGGAGGTCCGCGCCTACCACCGATGAGTATCGACACCTGCCCGACCAGCGACCTTGGAGACACGGGCTAGAGTTGGCTGCAGACTGCAAGTGGTCGAGTCGCCCGATCGTGGTGTCACGAGGTGCATTGACGCCGACCGCAGCAGCTACCAAAGGCGGTGGCGAGATGACCTCGCGCCCAGTGACCCGCAGATGATCTCTTTCGTGTGGGAGCCCGGACTTCCGCTGCCAGCCGGCACCGGCGGATCAGAGAACTACACCGTCGGCCACGTTCGTGAGCTCAACCGCCGAGGGGTCGCCGCCCAAGTCGTCACCGTTGGGGTGGGTCGCGACGATGGCCGCGACGGCTTCCGCGACATCCCGTTCCTGGCGCTCGAAGAGTTGGCCGAGGTCAGCAGGCTCGAGGGCACAGTGGTATTCGTCAGCGGGTTCCCGGTGGTGCCGACCATCGCGCCGGCATACCAGATCTTGCACATCCCCCCGCCGACGCGGACTGTGGAGGCGCTCGCGATGGCAGCCCAGACCAGGGACCGCATCCTGATCGCGACGAGTCGCTTCGCGGCGCAAATGTGGGCCCGGTTCCTCGACGTCGACGAGGCCACCATCAACGTTGTCTATCCGTTCGCCGAGCCGTGTTTCGGCCTCGAACTCCGGCCGTGGCGACCGCGGCGATCGGCGCGGGTGCTCTATGCCGGCCGGTTGAGCCCGGAGAAGGGCATCTACACGTTCCTGGCGATGATGCACAGCGCCCTGCTGATCGACCAGGTCGATGCCGACCTGACGTTCACCGTGACCACCGCCGGCGACGACAAGCCGCAGGGTCGCATCATCCGGGGTCTGCTGGACGCCCACCCGGAGGTCACGGTGGTCGAGGCCCGCCGGAGTCCCGAGGCGATGGCCACCCTCATGGCGGACTACGACGTGGTGGTCATGCCGTCCAACAGCCAGTACTGGCACGAAACCTTCGGCATCGTCTCGATCGAGGCCCAGCACGCAGGCTGTCGGGTGGTGGCCTCTGACGACGGGGGGCTGCCCGAAACCGACTGTGGCGGTGTGGTGCTGGTCGCACCTGACGATGCCGACGCGTTGGCTCGCGGGATCCTGGCAGCGATCGACCGTGGGCCGCTGCTGGAACGCGACCGGCGCGCGGCCTCCGCGAGGTTCACCGTCGGCCAATCGGTCGACGAGCTGCTCGCGGTGTTTGTCCGGCCGCAGCCGTTGACCCCGGCAGCGGTCGTGGAAGTACTCGAGACCCTCGTCAGGCTTCCACCCGCCAGCGAGCTCACGCGCTCGCCTCGGGCGAGTGCGGCATCACCTGCGGTACGCCGACCGGCGTCCCGTCCCGAGAATGACCAACTGATGGCCGAGCCATCGGCAGGAGCTTTGCCATGAACGACAAATCCCCGCGACAACACCTGACCAAGAAGTCCGGCAAGTCACTGAAGGAGAAGCGCGCCGCCAAGCGCGCCACCGACAACACCACCGTCGACCCGCTCGCGGCCGTCCGCAAACGTAAGGGCTCCGGGTCCTAACCTCGCGTCCGACCCGAAGGGTCTAGCGCACTCGGCCCTCGGCACGGTGCGATCGCGAGGTGGAGGCGGTATCGATCGGGAGACCACACAGCGAGCGCCGCAACTGGATGTCGGCGTGGATGCTGCGTGGGACCGGCAGGTCGCTCGCCTGCAGTGCGACGGCATAGCGTTCCAACGCTTCCAGGACAGCGCGGTGACCGGCAGTCTGAATGGTGGCGGTGACTCCTCGTTCCTGCTGCTGGTCGTGCTGGATCTGGCGTGCCCGATCCAGTTCGGCAAGCAAGAGCGGCAGAAGTGCCCGTGAGCCCGACGAGGTGCCGGGGGTCGGGAGTGTGGGGTCTTGCACGACCGCCCTCAACTTCACCGCCGCCATCACGCACGTCGGGTGACTGCGTGTCAGGCGGTGTGATTCGAGGGTACCCGGTGGGCCGACGCGGGGAGCAGAACGCGCCTACCGCTCGGCTCTCAGGGATCACTCAGCAGCCGGGGTGAGAATCATGGCGATCGCCCGCTGGGGCGGCACGACGCTCATCCACTGAAAGGTCACACCGCGGCCATGTCTGGCAAGAAGCCCACTTCGGACTCCGGCAGCTCGGAGAACAACCCCTCGCGCGAGGTTCTGTCCAGCCGAGACCGCAAGCAACACAGCCGCGACCGCGCAGCGGCCATCGTCGCCGAACGGAAGAGGAAGGACCGCAGACGTTCGCTGCTCATCCAGGCCGGCGTGGTCGCCGTGGTGGCGATCATCGTGATCGGAACGACGATCGCGATCCTCCAAAAGCGTGACGACCAGGCTGCGCTGGCAAGTCCACCGACCGGCTTCAACGACGACGGTGGAGTGGTCCTCGGAGATTCCACGGCGCCGGTGACACTCACCCTGGTCGAGGATTTCGCCTGCCCGCACTGCCAGGCTTTCGAGGATGCGAACGCCGACCTCCTCGATTCCTTCATCGACGGCTCCGAGGTCCGAGTCGAGTTTCGCCCGATCGCATTCCTGGACCAGGTCTCGACTGACGAGTTCTCCTCCCGGGCGCTCAATGCGACCGCCTGCGTAGTGGAGGATGACGCGGCGAACTTTGCAGATATGCACCGCCTCCTCTTCGCCAACCAGCCTGCCGAAGGCGGCCCTGGCCTGACCGACGACCAACTCATCGATCTCGCTGTGCAGGCAGGTGCCGACCAGGCGGCGGTGACCACCTGCATCACCGACCGCGCTGAGGACGACTGGGTGGAGGCGACGACGAACCGCACCACCGACGAGGACTGGTTCTCCGGTACGCCGACGGTGTTGGTCGACGGCACGGTGGTCGAGGACCTGTCGGCAGACGGCATCCAGGCGGCAGTCGACGCCGCCCTGGCGAGTTGACGATCCACGCCATGATCGACGAGCCGATCACCGCGGATTCGTCTGCGGAACGGATCCACTGGGGTCCTGGCACCGGAATCGCGATCACCGTCTGGGCGGCGCTCGGGCTGGCGGCCGCGTTCACGCTGGCCTATGACAAGGTCCAGATCCTGATCGATCCGACGTTCGAGCCTGGTTGCAACTTCAATCCGGTGCTCGCGTGCGGGTCGGTGATGGTGACCGACCAGGCCTCGGCGTTTGGTTTCCCGAACCCGTTCCTGGGATTGATCGGGTTCAGCGTCATGCTCACTGTCGGCGTGCTGCTGGCTTCGGGAACGGTGCTCCCCCGGTGGGTGATGGCCGGTGCGGCACTCGGGACCCTGGCGGGCGCAGTCTTCATCCACTGGCTGGCGTTCGAGAGCCTGTACCGGATCGGTGCGCTGTGCCCGTGGTGCATGGTCGTGTGGGCGATCACGCTGCCGATGGCGCTGTGGTTCCTGCTCAAGGTCGCGGACCTGTTCGGCGCCCCGGCCGTCCAGCGCGTCGCTGCGGCCGTGTGGTCGTGGCGGTTCACCATCGTGGCGCTGTGGTACCTCGGCGTACTGCTGCTGATCCTGATCCGCTTCTGGGATTACTGGAGCACCCTGATCTGACGCCGGCCGCGACCAGTGCCCCGATCTGACCTCGGCCCCGGCATGGCGGGCGCCGTGGTGGAAGTAGGACGAGGAAGTTGGAAGGGTCGGTCGCTGCCCGCTCGCTGCAACATCCCAAGTGGATCCTTGGTACCCCCGGCAGGATTCGAACCTGCGCTTTCGCCTCCGGAGGGCGACGCTCTATCCCCTGAGCTACGGGGGCTCGGGGCGAGGCATCACCCTACCTGCCCCGGCATACGGGCAGCGAAACGGGGACCTCCCTCCCGGCAACCGCGCCCCCAGAAGTATGTGTGACTACTGGTCACACATAGTGCTACAGTTGGGGATATGCCGTGGATCACACTGCGGCGACCAAACGTCAACACGAGGCAGGTTGCAATGTCAATCACCCAACACCGCAACGAAGCGGTCACCGTTGAGCACGACGGATACTACGAGGTCTTGCAGCAGCTTTCCGAGGCGTCGGTGAACATGCACTTCAACGCCTTCGAGGACATTGCCTGGGACTCCCCCGAGTTCGAGGTCTTCGCCGACGACGACCGCTGGATCCTCACCGACGCCGACGAGATCGGTGCCCACGCCTGGTACAAGTCGCTGCCGCGGGAGCGCCAGATCGAGATCGGTATGTATCGCCTGGCACAGATCGCCAAGGTCGGCTCGCAGTTCGAGCAGTTGCTGATCGCCGGCCTGATGAACAATCTGGTGCGGGCCGACAACTTCAACCCCGAGTTTCGCTACGCCATGCACGAGGTCACCGAAGAGTGCAACCACATCCAGATGTTCCAGGAGTCGGTGAACCGGACCGGCATTGACGTCACCGGCACATCGACGTCCTTCAAGTTGCTCTTCCCGCTGCTCGCGTCGGCGGGATCGTGGTTCCCTGAAGCCTTCTTCGTCGGCATCCTGGCTGGCGAGGAGCCCATCGACCACCTACAGAAGTCGATCATGCGCGCCGGTGGCACCCACCCACTGGTGGACCGGATCATGCAGATCCACATCGCGGAGGAGGCCCGTCACATCGGGTTCGCCCACCAGTACCTCGAGCATCACTGGGGTCAAATGAATGTGGCCAAGCGGGCCGTGCTGACCGTGATCTTCCCGGTCATCATGCGCAAGCTCTGTGACGTGATCATGGTGCCGAGCAAGCGCGCCATCGCAGACATGGGCATTCCGGACGAGGTCGCCAAGGAGATCTGGTGGGACAGCCCCGCGTCGGAGAAGTTGCTCCGGGACCTGTTCGGCGACGTGCGGATGCTTGCCGACAATCTGGGCATCCGCAAGGGGCCGGTGCGTCAACTGTGGAAGATGCTCGGCATCGACGGCGCCCCGTCGCGATTCCGCAGCGAGCCCGCCTCGGCAGCCGTGTGACCAGGTCAGCCATGTGATCGTCTCCTGACCCAATCCCTTGCTCGGGTCAGGAGACGATGGCCTGGAGGTTATCCACAGAGGTGCCGGTCACCGCACAATGTGTCGGTCGTCAGCACTACTATGGGAACATCAGTTCGGATCGCATCGGTGACCCGACCTAATCTCCTCGGGGGTGGACCATGGGCTCGACAGGCTCGACCATCGAGCAGCGCCGCCCGACCCTCGACCGCCCGAGTGGCTCGGTGTTGGACTCCGAGGTTGCGACTGAACGGGCGTGGTTGCAGCGGGTGGTCGGCGACCTGGACGCCCTGATCGCCTGCGAGCCCGGGCGCCTTCCCGCGGCGGCGAAACCGGACCTACTGCGGTTGATAGCTACCGCAGAAGCCAAGATTGCTGCCTTCAAACTCCGGTTCCTGGCCACCGCCTCCGACGCCGCCCGAGCCGCCGGTGCCCGTGACACCGCCGCTTGGTATGCCGACCAGACCCGCACCGACGCCGGGACAGCCCGCTCGGCCCAACGCACAGCCGAGAGCATCCAGTCCGCACCCCGCGTGGCTGATGCACTCAGCGCGGGGGCGGTCTCAGCGGACCAAGCGAAACGGATCCTGGACTCCCTCGACGAGTTGCCCTCCCAAACCCCAGCGATCGTTCGACGTCGTGCCGAGGACGCCCTGGTGGCTGCAGCCCGGACGCTGCCGCCCAAGAAGCTCGCGGCGAAGGGAAAGGGGATCCTCGACGAGGTCGACCCCGACGGCCGCCACCACCAGCTGGCCACCACCCTGGAAGCCGAACAGGCGGCTGCCTGGGCAAAGACCACAGTGACATTCAACGACCGAGGCGATGGCACCACCGACATCGAGGCGACCGTGCCCACCCACGTCGCATCCCGGCTCAAAGCTGTGCTGGAGGCCCACACCAGTCCCCGCAGCACCAACACCGACGCGAACAGGTGGCGCACGCCAGAAGGCGACCTCATCGGCAACCCCACGCGCATGGGCCGCGCCCTGTGCACGGTCATCGAGACGTTGGACCCTGCCGGGCTGCCCGCCCACGGTGGCACCGCGACCACCGTCCTGGTGACCATGAACCATCGAGACCTGCTCGACGAACTCGCTACCGCGGCGGTCCTCGACACCGGCGACACCATGATCCCCGCTTCGGAAGCACGCCGGTTGGCGTGCAACGCCGACCTCATCCCCGTCGTCCTGGGTGGAGACTCCCAACCCCTCGATATCGGACGATCCGCACGGCTCTTCAAGTCCCATCAGGTCATCGCGATGCGACTGCGAGATCGAACCTGTCGCGCCGAAGGGTGCACCATCCCCGCCGCTTGGTGCGAAGCCCACCACCTGGAACCCTGGTCGGCAGGGGGATCAACCAACCTCGACCGCGGGGTCCTGTTGTGTTCCCACCACCATCACCTGGTCCATGACCCCAGATACCACAATCAGCGACATCGAGACGGCCACATCAAGCTCCGCCTACGAACCTGAACGGGCGCACTTCCGACCCAACGCACCTCGCCTAGTCGACCACCGAAGAATCGGCGGGCGGGCTGCCTCCCGGCTCC
This sequence comes from Nocardioides sp., assembly GCA_051306135.1. GTDB lineage: Bacteria > Actinomycetota > Actinomycetes > Propionibacteriales > Nocardioidaceae > Nocardioides. Next base: position 27,647 of record JBPPMQ010000073.1, read on the forward strand.
ACGGACCGGATACGGCCGAGAATTGCCTCGGCCGCCGCTTCGGGTGCCTGGGTGGGGATCCAATGCGAGACCCCCTTCAGTTCGATCAGTTCATACTCGCCCTTGCAGTAGTCGCGGCACATCAGCACGCCCGACCGGTCGATCGCGATGTCGCCATCGCTCCACACCATGGTCGCCGGGATGCTGACTCTCGGCACCCGCTGCTTGAGGTCCATGCCCATTCCGCGATACCAGTTCAGCCCACCGGTCAGCGCACCCGCTCGAAGGATCTCACCGCGGTAGCGCTCCAACTCCTCCCGGTCCATCCCGGACCGCTCGAGGAACCACTCCATGAATCCGGTGTGACCGGCCATGAACTCCGGCAGCCACGGCAGGTTGAACAAAGCCATGTACCAACTCTTGAGACCTTGACGGCCACGCAGCGCTCTCGCATAGGCACCTGGATGGGGCACCGACAATGCCGTGTAGGACCTCACCCGGTCCCCCGACGTCGCAGCGACCACCCAGCCGACCCCGGCGCCCCAGTCGTGACCGACCAGATGAACCGGCATACCGACCGCGTCGATCAGTGCGCCGACGTCCCCAGCCAGGCGGCCCATCGAGTAGTACTTGCGTCCCTGGGGCCGGGCTCGCGGGGAGTAGCCGCGCTGGTCCAACGCGAGGGTGCGGTAGCCCGCCTGATGCAGCAACGGCGCCACCCGACGCCACGAGGTGGCACGCTCGGGAAACCCGTGCAACAACACCACCGGGTCACCGTCGATCGGGCCATCGTCGAGCACGTCCAGGGTGAGTCCCTGGCTGACAACCTCGGTGATGCGCATAGCACCCGAGTCTGCCGCACACCTCAGGCCGTGGCCAGCGCCGCCTCCACGGCGGCGGCGATCTCCAGCAGCCGCCGATCCGAGCCATGCGGGCCGACCAACTGTATGCCGACCGGGAGCCCTTCGGGCGTGCGCCCGGCAGGCAACGAGATTGCCGGACACCCGGTCACGGTGATGAAGTACGACGACTTCATCCAGTCCAGATAGGTGTCCATCTGCTGGCCACCGACGGTGCGGGGGAACTCCTGATCAGCCGGGAACGGGGCGACCTGGCTGGTCGGCAGCATCAACACGTCGCAGGTCTGGAAGAACCGACGCATCGTCTCCGACAGACTGGTGCGCTGGGTGTAGGCCCGCGCCACGTCGGCGCCGGTCAGCGACTCCCCCGCCCGGATGTTGTCGGCCAGTGACTGCTTGATCTGGTCGGGGTGCTCGGCCAAGAGCTTCCCGAACTGCGCCTGGAAGTGCCAGGCCCGCAGGGTCCGGAACGTGTCGTCGGCCAGCGACAGGTCCGGTGCGTGGGAGTAGACCTGCGCCCCCCGGTCGGCCACGGTGTGGCCGGCCGCACTGTGCACCGCCCGCACCTCGTCGTCGACCGCGAACGCGCCACCCAGATCCGGTGACCAGGCGAACCGCAGCCCCGCCAACCCGACCGGATGGGCAACCGCGAACGAGGCGCCAGGGTCTCCCAACGCCTGCGGAGCCCGCGGATCCGGACCCGCCATCACCGAGAGCAGCAAGGCCAGGTCTGCGACGTTGCGGGCCATCGGCCCGGCCACCGAGGTGGTCTCCCATTGGTTGTAGAGCGGCCAGGTCGGCACCCGTCCCAGCGAAGGCCGCAACCCGACCACGCCACAGAAGGAGGCCGGGTTGCGCAGCGAACCGCCCATGTCGGACCCGTCGGCAAGCGGCACCATGCCGGTGGCCAGCGCGGCGGCCGCACCGCCGGAGGAACCACCTGCGGACCGGGTGGGGTCGTGCGGGTTGAGGGTGGTGCCGAAGACGGGGTTGAAGGTGTGCGAGCCGGCCGCGAACTCGGGGGTGTTGGTCTTGCCGATCACCACCACACCGGCACGACGGATCCGCTCGACGACCAGGTCGTCGGCGGCGGCGATGTGGTCGGCGAAGATCGGCGAGCCGTAGGTGGTGCGCCAACCCTGGACCGCATGGGTGTCCTTGAAGGCGTGCGGCAGACCGTGCAGCGGGCCCAACGGGCCGCCCGACGCCTGGTGCCGGTCGGCGGCCTCGGCGGCAGCGACGGCCGACTCGGCATCCAGGGACACCAGCGCGTTGACGCGAGGGTTGGCCGATTCGATCTGGGCCAGGTGCAGGTCGAGCAGTTCTCGGGCCGAGATCGCCCGGGAGCGGACGGCGGCGGCCTGTTCTCGGGCGGTGGAGTAGACGCTGAGACTGCGAGGCGGGTTCACTTGCGGCTCAGCAGCCTTCCGACCAACACGCCGGCCAGTGCCAGCCCGGCACCCACCAGCAGGCCTTTGGTGAAGGTGTCCTGGTCGCCCGAGGCAGCCACGGCGGGGGTGAAAATCTGACCCGCGTCACCCGGCGCGCCCATGGTGGCAGCGGCAACGGACCGAGGAGCCGCGCCAGCGGGTGCGGCAGGGAGCCCGGACTGGATCACCCGAGCGACGTTGCCGAAGAACTCCGCGGCCATCCGCCGCGCCACCGAGGTGAGCATCCGCTGCCCGACCCCGCCGACCATGCCGCCCACCGTCGCGTCGGCGTCGTAGCCGATCTCGGTGCCCCCCTCGACACCGGTGAAGGAGACCCTGACCAGCGCATCGACCGTCCCCGGAGCGCCGGCACCGGACAACGCCATCACCAGCGACTCCCCCACCAACAGGTCGGAGAGCACACAGGTGCCCTCGTAGGTGCCCTTGATCGCAGCCACGCCGGCGGTCACGGTCATCGCGTAGGAGTTCTCGCCGGTCGACTCCAGTCGGGAGCATCCCGGGATGGTGCCGACCAACACCTGCGGGTCCAAGATCGCGTCCCACACCACGCTCACGGGCGCGGGGACGACGGACGAACCGGTGATCTTCATTGTGCGGCCTCTCTGGACAGACGAAGGTGGAACAACTCGGACGGGGAGATCGGCATCGCCGTGATCGCGAACCCCTCGGCATCGGAGATCGCCGCAGCGAACAGGGCCGCCGACGGGATCACCCCAGCCTCGCCGGCACCCTTGATGCCCAGCGGGTTGAGGGGCGACGGCGTCTCCTGGTGGTCGATATCGATGCGATCGGGGATCTCGGTGACATAGGGCATCAGGAAGTCCATGAACGAGGCGTTGAGCAACTGGCCCGACTCGTCATACTCCATCTTCTCGAACAATGCTCCCGCGATGCCTTGAGCAACGCCACCGTGAATCTGGCCCTCCACGATCATCGGGTTGATCAGGGTGCCGCAGTCGTGCACGACGGCATACTGAACGATCTTGATCTCGGCGGTGTCCGGGTCGGTCTCCACGATCACCGCGTGGATGCCGGAGGCGAAGGTGGAGCGCTCCGGGGAGTAGAAGTCCTTGCCTTCCAGGCCGGGTTCGTCGTCCTCGGCCACCGGCGGCTTGGTGGGGTCTCCGACGTTGAACTGGGTGGCCGCCTTGGACGCCTCGTCGAAGGCGTAGCGCAGCGGATTGGACAGCACTGCCACGGTGCCCAACTCGATCGAGGTGTCGGTGCCCTTGACAGAGACCACGCCGTCGACGATCTCCAGGTCGGCTTCGTCGGCTTCCAGTGCGTCGGCGGCGATGCGCAGCACCTTCTCCTTGGCCCGTTTGGCTGCCAGGTGGATCGCCGAACCGCTCATCACCGCGGCCCGCGATGCGAAGGTGCCGGTCGCATACGGCATTCGCCGGGTGTCGCCGGTGACCACCTCGACATCCTCGAAGCGGCAACCGAGCTCGTCGGCGACCAGTTGAGCGAAGACGGTGGCGTGCCCCTGCCCCTGGGTGGTCAGGCCGGTGGCGACCTTCACCTTGCCGGAGGTCTCGATGTGCACGTGGGCACCCTCGTAGGGTCCGACGCCGGTGCCCTCGACGTAGCAGGCAAGCCCGATGCCCAGACTGCGTCCCTCGGCGGCCGCAGCGGCCTTCATCGCCGGAAACTCGTCCCACCCGATCAGCGCCTTGGCCTTGTCGAGCAGCGCCGGGTAGTCACCGGAGTCGTAGGTCAGGTCGCGGCCGTCCTGGAAGATCAGGCCTTGGGCGTAAGGAAACTCGTCGGGCTGGATGAAGTTCGCGGCGCGGACCTCGGTGCGGTCCTTGCCCAGATAGTCCGCAATGGCATCCATGGTGCGCTCCATCGCGTAGACCCCCTGCGGCCGGCCGGCACCGCGGTACGGCGTGACCATCACCGTGTTGGTGTACATCGAGTGCGCCACCACCCGGTAGACGCCCGGCTTGTAGGGGCCGAGCAACTGGGTGGAGGTGATGATCGGGACGATCAGTCCGTAGGGGGTGTAGGCCCCATGGTCGTGCCAGAACTCCACGTCGAGTCCGACCAGCACCCCGTCGTCGTCGAAGCCCACCTCGATGTGCTGGATCTGGCCGCGTTCGTGAGCGCTGGAGATGAAGTGCTCACGACGGTCCTCGGTCCACTTGACCACCCGGCCGAGGCTGCGAGCCGCCAGCGGCACCAGCAGCTCCTCGGGCCACGGGTGGTTGATCTTGACCCCGAAGCCACCTCCGACGTCGGGGGTGATGACGTCGACCTGCCCCAGGTCCAGACCCAGCTTCACCGCGACCGCAGCCCGGACGCCGGTCGAGGTCTGGGTGGAGGTCCACACCTGGAGGCGGTTGATGTCAGGGTCCCACTTGGCGACGGTGCCGCGGCCCTCCATCGGCGTACAGGCGGAGCGTTCCACGGTCAGGTCCAGGGTGAGCCGGTGCGGCGCGGACGCCAGCGCCGCCTCGACGTCACCGGTGTTCTGCTCGATCAGCGCACCCTGGTTGCCGGGTACGTCGTCGTGAACCAACCGTTGTGCGGCAATCGCATTGTCGAGCCCGACCACCGGGGGCAACACCTGGTAGCTGACCTGGATGCGGGAGACCGCATCCTCGGCCAGGTAGCGGTCTTCGGCGACCACGAAGGCGATGGCCTCGCCCATGTAGTTGACTTCGTCCTTGGCCAATGCGTACTGGGTGCGGCCGTGGGTCAGGTCGGGATGCGGAATCAGCAGCGGCAGCGGCTCGGCCATCGGGCCGGTCAGGTCCTCGTGGGTCCAGACCACGTGAACCCCGGGCACATCGAGCACGTCGGTGACGTCGATGTCGAGGATCTTGGCGTGGGCGTGCGGACTGCGCAGCACCGCGGCGTGCAACGTCGCGGGATCGACGGCCACGTCGTCGACGTACCGTCCTTGGCCACGCAGGAACCGTTGGTCCTCAACCCGTTGGACGCCCTGCCCCATCAGTTTGGTGGTCACGACTGGCCGCCCGTCTGGTTGGTCAACTCGGCGGCTCGTTCGACGGCCTTGACGATGTTCTGGTAGCCGGTGCAGCGGCACAGGTTGCCCGCGATCATGTCGCGGGCCTCCTCGTGCGTCGGGGTCGGATTGTCTCGCAGGCCGGCGGTGATGGTGGTCAGGAACCCCGGTGTGCAGAAGCCGCACTGCAGGCCATGGCATTGGCTGAACGCCTCCTGCACCGGGCCGAGGCTGCCGTCAGGGCCGGTGAGGCCTTCGACGGTGGTGATCTCGGCACCTTCAGCGGAGACCGCGAACATCAGACACGACCGCATCGGTGCACCGTCGATCAACACCGTGCAGGCGCCGCAGACGCCGTGCTCGCAGCCGACGTGGGTGCCGGTCATCGCCAGGTCGTGACGCAGCGCGTCGGACAGCAGTCGGCGCACCGGCACCGTGATCGTCTGCGTCACCCCGTTGACCGTCAAGGTGACGTCATGGACCTGCTCATGGACCTGAGTCATGCGGCAACCTCTCCTCGGGCGCGGGCCAGGACCCGTCGCGTCAGTACGTCGACCAATTTCGAGCGATACAGGGCGCTGGCATGGATGTCGTCGCCCGGGTCCAGCTGAGCCAGCGCCACCCCGGCGACCTGGTCGTCGGCGATCCCGGTCAGATCGACGACTGTGGGCGTGTCGGAGACCGAGATGTAGGCGACCTTGGTGGAGGTGTCGGTGGCCAGTGCGGCGGCCCCCACCAGGGCGTAGTCACCGTGGCGTCGGGCGACTTCCTCGAAGGCGACCCCGGCGCCGGACCGCAGCGCCGGGAAGAACGCCGAGACCGCGATCTCGTCGTGGGCCAGAGTCGACTCCAGCGGCCCGGCGTAGAGGTCGTCGGCCGCGATCGTGCGGGCGCCGCTGGTGCCGACCACGTCGACGGAACCGCCCAGCAGGCAGAGCACGGCCGGGAGTTCTGCGGCGGCGTCGGCGTGCACCAACGACCCGACGCTGGTGCCTCGATTGCGGATGGTGGCGTGCGCGACGTTGCTCAACGCCATCCGCAACAGTGGCTGGACCTCAGCGGCCGGATCGTCGGCGAGCAGCGCGGCGTGCCGCACCAGGGCACCGATCCGTACCCCGGCGGAGGTCACCGTGATCGCATCGAGGCCGGGGATCCGGTTGATGTCGACCAGTGTCGAGGGTGAGGCCAGTCGCATCGACAACAGCGGCACCAGGCTCTGCCCACCGGCGAGCACCTTGGCATCGGGATCAGCAGCCAGGGCCGCGACCGCGTCCTGGACTGACGTGGCCCGGTGATAGTGGAACGGTGCAGGTTTCACGCAGCGCCTCCATGCTCGCGGGTCACCGGCTCCGCACCGCGCAGCGCTGCACAGGTCGGACCAGTGGAGGCGGTGAGCCTACCCCGTGATCTCAAGCACTCGCAGAGCGACCGCCACATCGAGTCGGAGATGGGCGTCGGTCGACAGCGGGCCGAGGATCCTCTCCAACTTCGAGAGGCGGTAGCGCATGGTGTTGTAGTGGAAGAACTGGTTGCGGGCCGCTTCAGCGACGTTGAAGTTGGTGTCCAGCAGCACCTGCAGGGTGTCGCGCAGGTCGGCGGCGTCACTGGTCTGTTCGGCCAACGGACCGAGGATGTCGCGGGCGAAGGTGCGCAGTTCGTCGTGGTCGGGAATCAGGGCGATCAACCGGTGCAGACCGAGTTGGTCGAAGAAGGTGGTCGAACCGGCACCGTGCACTCGGCGGCCGACCTCGACCGCGCGGCGCGCCTGGCCGTAGGCCTCGGTCAGGTCGTCGACGCTGCGAGCCACCCGGGAGACGCCGACGCTGAAGGGGCGTCTGCCCCCGCCCTTGTCGCCGGCCACCAGGTTGACGCACCGTTGCACCATGGCCTGACCCTGGTCTGCGTCGACCGGCAGCAGCGTGACCACCTCAGACGAGAAGTCGACGCACGGGATGCCCTTGCCGGCGCCGTCGGCGACCTGGCGCCACGCGGCCGCGAACCGGTCCTGCCAACCGCGGCGCACCAGCCGGCTGACCGGCATGGCGTCGGGCGGCAGCGGATCCAACTCGGCGGCGACCACCACCAATGCCCGGTCCAGGTCCCAACCGAAGGTGTTGGCGTGCTCGGCGATGTAGTCCTCGTCGCCGGTGCGGTGCAGGAACAGGTCCCGCAGGAAGTCACCCTGGTACTTGTTCTCCACCGCGGAGATCGCTTCCTGGCGGGTGATCAGCAACGCGGTCACCGCCGCGGCACGCTCCAGCGCATAGATGTCATCCTCGCTGATCCGACCACCCAGCTTGACCACGATCATCCGAGCCAGGTCGGTGCCGCTGGCGGCGATGCGCAGGCTGCGGGCCTCCGAGCCGCCCAGCGGACGCTGCCCACCGGCTAGTTTCTCGACCCGGACCCGGCCGGTGGGGTCGACCATGTCGAACTCGTGCAGGGGGCCGCGGTGATCGCTGTGGGCCGCGGCCGCCTTCTCCCGACCGTCGGTCGAGGTGATCAGTACGCCGACCTCGAGGACTCGGGAGACCTCGGCGGCGATGTTGTCCAGAGTGCCGTCTTCCAGCACGATCTGGGTGAGCACGCGGTGCAGACCGTCGGCGCGCGCCAAGGCGGCGAACGACTGATCTCCTGGGGGCCGGGCTTCGCTTATCAAGACTTGGCACTCCTTGAGGCGATTGATGGCAATACCTTACATCGAATCGATGCGGGTGTCTCGCCTAGTTTGGACGACACCATGGATACCAACCCCATCCAGGTGAGTAGCCCCGTCCGGGTTCGCGACCGCCTCGCCTCGTCCTCCGACCGCCCCCTGCCAGTGATCGCCCGCAGCAACCAGGCCATCTATCTCGATGCTGGCGGTTGGTGCGTGGGTCTGATCGCGCCGTCAGCCGTCCGCGTGCCAAACGCCCTGGTGACCGGCGAACCGCTGGACTTCTCCACCTTCGAAGTGCGTTCCGGGGTGCTGCACGCCGATGGCCGCCCGGCCCGGATCACCCGCCTGACCTCCCACCGAGTCCCCAGGCTCACCGGCCTGAACACCAGTCCGACCCCTCCGGTGGTCCGATTGATCGGGTCCGGCGACGGTATGACCCCTTATGGCGATGATGTGTTGTGCGGTTGGCTCGGCATCCAGCGGGCCGCCGGTCGTCCCACTCCCCACGTCGATCAACTGATCAGGATCAACCTGCCCAACACCTCGCTGCTCTCGGCGACGCTGTTGGAGTGCGCCATGACCGGTGAGGTGATCGAGGAGTTCGCCGAGTTCGTCTCGGCGCTGGGCACCACCTTGGAACGATCGGCCGTGGCCGCGCTGAAGCAGGTCGGTGGGTCGTCGGGAGTCGGCATGTTGGAGGGGGCGCGGCTGGCCCTTCGACGTTGGAGTGGCAGAGTCGCAGCATGACGGCTCCCAGCCCGCAGACCGGCTCCAGTCCGACAGAGTTCAGCCACGTCGAACTCAGGTCCGCCTACGCGGACTCGGTCACCTTGCTCCAGGTCTCGCGGGGGGTGGCCGAGCTGCCCGGGGTCATCTCCGCACAGGTCGCGATGGCCACGCCGCTCAATCTCGAGGTGCTCGCGTCGATGGGCTTCCAGGTCCCGTCGAATGCCTCGGTCAACGACATGGTGGTGGCGCTGCGCCTGACCGGTGCCGACCAACTGGCCTCCGCACTCGCGGGGGTGGAATCGGTCTTGGCGCAAGCCAATCGGCGCCCGTCCGGGTCGTCGACCGTGGCACCTCCCCGCACCACCGGCTCGGCGTTGCGCCTGAACCCGGGTGGGTTGGTGCTGATCTCCACGCCGGGAGCGTCGGCGGTGGTGGAAGCCGTTGACGCGCTCGAGGCCGGCAGCGACGTGATGATCTTCTCCGACAACGTGCCGATCGCGCACGAGGTCGCGCTCAAGCAGCGTGCCGCCCGCGACGGGTTGCTGGTGATGGGACCGGATTGCGGCACCGCCATCGTCGGCGGCGTCGGGCTCGGATTCGCCAATGTGGTTGTGCCCGGAGCAGTCGGCATCGTCGCCGCCTCCGGCACCGGGGCCCAGCAGATGCTGGCCCTGCTCGACCATGCCGGCGTCGGCGTCGGCGACGTCCTCGGCGTCGGTGGCCGTGACCTGTCGGCCGAGGTTGGCGCCCTGTCCACCAAGCAGGCACTCGCACGCCTCGACGCTGCCGGCCTCGATCTGGTCGTCGTACTTTCCAAGCCAGCGGCGGCCGAGGTGGCAGCCGAGGTGGCCTCCCAGGTCGCCGCCATGGACACCCCTGTGCACCTGGGCGTGCTCGGCGAGGGTCAACCCGACCTGACCGCCACCGCCGAAGCCGTGCTCGCCACCCTCCAGGTGCCGGTCCCGGCCTGGCCGGTGCTGGGCACCGCTCGCCCCTCGCGTGGCGGCACCACGCTGCACGGCCTGTATGCCGGCGGAACCCTGGCCGCCGAGGCGTCGATCATCGCCGGCCCCGGCCACGAGATCATCGACTTCGGTGACGACGCGTACACGACCGGTCGGGCCCATCCGATGATCGACCCGACGCTGCGCAACGAGCGGATGCTGGCAGTGGCCGGCGACCCGCGGACCGGTGTCATCGTGGTCGACGTAGTGCTGGGCAACGCCGCCGAGGAGGATCCGGCCGCCGTCCTCGCGCCGCTGATCGGGCAGATCGACGTCCCGGTGATCGTCTCTCTGATCGGAACCACCACCGACCCCCAGGGGTGGCGGCGACAAGCCGACGCTTTGGTTGCGGCCGGCGCCGAGGTGCATCTGTCGAACGCGTCCGCGGTGCGCCGCGGACTGGAGTTGATCGCATGAACGTCGTCAATGTCGGCGCCGACCTGCTCGCCGACGCGCTTCAAGCGCAGGCGGCCGAGGTGACTCGCGTGGACTGGCGCCCACCGATGGCCGGTACGGAGGCGGACCTGGCCAGGCTCGCGCTGGACCCGCGCCGCGAAGCAGCCAACGCCCTCGCACTGGAACGCTTTCTCGCCGTCACCGCATCCCTGGTCGACGTGGCGCCGGCCAGCGAGGTGCTGGGCCTGGAGCGCGGCCAGTTTCTGCACGCCGG
>JBPPMQ010000076.1:0-29298 GCA_051306135.1 Nocardioides sp.
GGCTCAGAGGCCCTGCTGTTTGCGGCGACGGTTGTAGTCCCGCATCCGCTGGGGTATGCCGACCACGGCGGCGTCATAGGACGGCACCCGGTGGGAGTTGCAGAAGTCGTGGGCCCACTTGACCGACGGCACCCGACGCCTGGTCCACTCCCCGTCGATCGCCACCAGCAACAGCGTCACATCGGAGACCGCGGTGCGCGGCTCCACGAATCCCTCCACGCCCCCGCGCACCGAGATCCAGGACTCCAGATGCTCGGTATCGGCCTTGTCTGCTGCGCGCACTCGGGTCGAACCGGTGCGGGTGCCGTCCGCCGCTGGAGCCTTCATTCGGGGGCCTCGGCGAAACTTGTCGAACAAACCCATGCGCCCAAGTGTGCACCAAAGCCCGAGGAATCTCGGTGCACGGCATCCTCCTCTGCTCGGATCGACCCACTGCTCGGATCGACCCGGGGTGACCACCAGTAGTGGAGGCTGGTGTTTGTTCGTCACGGGCGCAGTGGAAAGATGCTCGTGGCTGGTAGAACAGATACCGAGCAGCCCCACGTCGCGCGAAGGAACATCATGGCCACCGAAGTTGCCCTGCCCGCCCTCGGAGAGTCCGTCACCGAAGGCACCGTCACCCGTTGGCTGAAGTCGGTCGGTGACACCGTCGCCGTCGACGAGCCCCTGTTGGAGGTCTCCACCGACAAGGTCGACACCGAGATCCCCTCGCCGGTCGCCGGAACGCTGCTGGAGATCCGTGCGGCCGAAGACGACACTGTCGAGGTCGGGGCCATCCTGGCGTTGATCGGCGACGCCGACGAGGCCGGTTCCACCCCGTCCGAGCCGGCGCCCGAACCTGAGGCCGCTGCCGAACCCGAGCCGGCGCCCGAACCTGAGGCCGCTGCTGAACCCGAGGCCGCATCCGAGGCCGAACCGGAGCCGGAACCGGCTGCCGACCCGGAACCGGCTGCCGACCCCACCCCGGAACCGACGCCGGCCGCGGAGGCCGCGCCGCAGGCACAGACCGCACCGGCCGCGTCCGGCACGGCGGTGACGCTGCCCGCGCTGGGCGAATCGGTCACCGAAGGCACCGTCACCCGGTGGCTGAAGTCGGTCGGTGACACCGTCGCCGTCGACGAGCCCCTGCTGGAGGTCTCCACCGACAAGGTCGACACCGAGATCCCCTCGCCGGTCGCCGGCACCCTGCTGGAGATCAAGGTCTCCGAGGACGAAACCGTCGAGGTGGGAGCCGAACTGGCCGTGATCGGTGACGCCTCCGCTGCCGATGCTGCGGCCCCGTCCGAGCCGGCGCCCGAACCCGAACCCGAACCTGCGCCAGCACCGGAACCTGCGCCCGAACCCGAACCGGCCCCAGCGCCCGAACCTGCGCCAGCACCGGAACCAGCGCCCGAACCCGAACCGGCCCCAGCACCCGAACCTGCGCCAGCCCCCGAACCTGCGCCAGCACCGGAACCTGCGCCTGCCGCGTCGGCGACGGCCGATGCCCACGGCTATGTGACGCCGCTGGTGCGCAAACTCGCCGCCGAGCACGGCGTGGACCTGGCCACCGTCACCGGCACCGGAGTGGGCGGCCGGATTCGCAAGCAGGACGTCATCGATGCTGCCGCGGCCCCGGCTGCTGCCGCCGAGCCCGCTCCTGCTGCGGCCCCGGCTGCTTCGGCTCCGTCGGTGACTCCGTCCCCGCTGCGCGGCCAGACCGTTCCGATCTCTCGGCTGCGCAAGATCATCGCCGAGCGCATGGTCGAGTCGCTGCAGACCTCGGCCCAGCTCACCCAGGTCGTCGAGGTGGACGTCACCAACATCGCTCGCCTGCGGGAGACCCAGAAGGACGACTTCTTGGCCCGCGAAGGCGTCAAGCTCTCCTACCTGCCGTTCTTCACCAAGGCAGCGATCGACGCCCTCAAGCAGCACCCCTCGCTCAACGCGGGCATCGACTCCGAGGCCGGCACCATCACCTACTACGACCGGGAGAACATCGCCTTCGCGGTGGACACCGAAAAGGGCCTGATCACCCCGGTCGTCAAAGACGCCGGCGACCTGTCGATCTCGGGTCTGGCCCGCAAGATCGCCGACGTCGCCCAGCGGACCCGCACCAACAAGATCGGACCGGACGAATTGTCCGGAGGCACATTCACGATCACCAACCTGGGCAGCGTCGGAGCCTTGTGGGACACCCCGATCATCAACAAGCCCCAGGTGGCGATCCTCGGCCCCGGTGCCGTGGTCAAGCGTCCGATCGTCATCGACGACCCGGAACTCGGCGAGACCTTGGCGATCCGCCACATGGTCTACCTGGCCCTGACCTATGACCACCGCCTGGTCGACGGCGCCGACGCGGGCCGCTTCCTTCAAGACGTCAAAGCTCGCCTCGAAGCGGGAATCTTCGACCTCTGAGCCCACCGGGGTCAGACCACCGAACCGACCCGCCAACCAGATCCAGCCTCCACCAGGACCACGGTCCGGGTGGAGGCTTGGTCGTCCGGTAGCGGGATGCGCACTCCCCCGCCGACAGCGACCCCGCCGGTGACCCGATCGGTGACCCGCAGCACCCACCGACCCGGTTCCTGGGCCAGCACCTCCAGATCGAGCACCTCGGCCACGAGTCCATCGACCCGCAGCCCGGCGGCTTCCCAGCGTTTCAGATGCCGCACGTCGGCGCGTCCGGCATCGGAGTCCTCGGCATACAGCCGACGCAGAGTGCGGGCATCACCACGAGCCCACGCCTGGGACCGGGCCTGGTCCCAGGCGCGCAGCACAGACGCGGCATCGACCCGGGCACCGGCCTGGGCGGAGGCTTGGGGCGCGGAGGCTTGGGGCGTCGAGGCGTGGGCCGTCGAGGCCTGGGGCGCGGAGGCATTGTGTGGGCTGCGGCCGGCCAGATAGGTCCCGGCGAGCACCACAGCAGTCAGCACCGTCGACAGCGCCAGTACCCGGAGTTTGGTCACCCTTGGGTTCTAGCGCGTCCCGGCGATTGATGCAGGACGGCGGCCTGTTTTCCACAAGCTCGCTGTCCACAGTGATGATCGGTGAGCCGCACCGACCCGGCTGGGCGCGGTAGTCTCGCAGGTGTGACCGACCTGGAATCACCGGTGTTCGAGGAACACGGCGACATGGACTATCTCGACGCCTGGTCGCTGCAACAGCGCGTCCACCGCGAGGTCGTCGACCTCGCTCGCCCCGACACGGTGCTGCTGCTCACCCACCCGCCGGTGTTCACCGCCGGCAAACGCACCGACGACTGGGAACGACCGGTCCAGACCCACGGGGCCCAGGTCATCGACGTCGACCGAGGCGGCAAGATCACCTTCCACGGCCCCGGGCAGTTGGTCGCCTATCCGATCGTGCACCTGCCCGAGCACGTGCTGGTGGTCGACTTTGTGCGGCGACTCGAGGAGGCCATGATCAGGACGTGCGCCGAGTTCGGTGTCCAGACCGCCCGGGTTCCCGGTCGGTCCGGCGTCTGGCTGCGGGCCGACGGCCAGCGCGGCGAACGCAAGATCGGTGCGATCGGGCTGCGGGTCTCCCGCGGCGTCACCATGCACGGCATCGCCTTGAACTGCGACGTCGACTTGAGTTGGTATGACCTGTTCACCCCGTGCGGCATTTCCGACGCGGCAGTCACCACGCTGAGCGTCGAGTGTGGACGCGACGTGACCGTCGCCGAGGTGTCCCCGGTGTTGACCCGGCACCTGTCGACCTACCTGGCGTGGCAGGCCTACCAGCCGACCCCGGACTACGAGCCGAAGCCGGAGCCGAGCCACGGGCCCCGGATCGAACTGATCGGTCCGGCCAGCCTCAGGTGACCGGCGGGCGCGTCGACGGTCTCACTTCAGGGGGATGTCGCTGTCCGACTTGGCGGCCTGATAGGTCTGGGAGACCTCGTCGTAGGCGGCCTTGGTGGCGGCGATCTCGGCGATCAGGTCAGCATCGTCGCCGGCCAGGTCTGTGATCGATCGGCTGGTCCAGAACGCGTTCTCGCGACGGTAGCTGCCGCCGAAGACCTCCTGGAGGATCCGCAGGTCGTGCGGGATCGCGAACGCATCGCGGGAGTCTTCGTGGGTGAACAGGTAGGCGAAGTTGTCGAACCCGGCCCAGGTGATCGCCGACAGGCATAGCGAGCAGGGCTCGTGGGTGGCCAGGAACAGCAGATCCGAGGTCGCCGGTCGTTGGGGCAGCTCATAGAAGAGTTTGAGCAGGTGCACCTCGCCGTGCCACAACGGGTTGGCGGTCTCGTTGTTGGTCGCGGCCAGCACCAACGACAAGTCGTCCTTGCGGAGCACCGCCGCACCGAACACCTTGTTGCCGGCGGCCACACCGACCCGGGTCAACGGCAGGATGTCCGCGTCGATGACCTCCACGAAACGGGCAGCGAGTTCAGGATCGGAAGCCATGGGGCGGATCATTTCACACCCGATCACCAATGTCGGGTGAGCTGGGTCACGGGCGTAGGCTCACCGGTGTGACGATCGCACCAGATGGCCGCAAGATGCTCCGACTGGAGGTCCGCAACGCCGAGACCCCGATCGAGCGCAAACCCGACTGGATCAAGACGCGCGCGAAGATAGGCCCGGAGTACTCCCACCTGCGCCAACTGGTCAAGGACGAGGGCCTGCACACGGTCTGCCAGGAAGCCGGCTGCCCCAACATCTTCGAGTGCTGGGAAGACCGTGAGGCGACCTTCCTGATCGGCGGAGACCAGTGCACTCGCCGGTGCGACTTCTGCCAGATCGACACCGGCAAGCCGACCGACCTGGACCGGGACGAGCCGCGCCGGGTGGCCGAGTCGGTGCGGACGATGGGTCTGCGCTACGCGACCATCACTGGCGTGGCCCGCGACGACCTGCCCGACGGTGGGGCCTGGCTGTATGCCGAGACGGTGCGCGCCATCCACGAGTTGAACCCGGAGACGGGTGTGGAGAACCTGATCCCCGACTTCAATGGTCGACCGGATCTGCTCAACGAGGTCTTCGAGTCCCGACCCGAGGTGCTGGCTCACAACGTGGAGACGGTGCCCCGGATCTTCAAGCGGATCCGTCCCGCGTTCCGCTACGAGCGCTCCCTGGACGTGATCACCCAGGCACGTGACTTCGGGCTGGTCACCAAGTCCAACCTGATCCTCGGCATGGGTGAGAGGCGCGAGGAGATCTCGGTGGCGTTGCAGGACCTGCACGACGCGGGTTGTGAGTTGATCACCATCACCCAATACCTGCGTCCCTCGCTGCGTCACCATCCCGTCGAGCGGTGGGTCAAGCCGGAGGAGTTCGTCGAACTCGCCGAGGAGGCCGAGGAGATCGGCTTCTCGGGGGTGCTGTCCGGACCCCTCGTTCGTTCGTCATATCGTGCTGGACGGCTGTACCGTCAGGCGATGGACGCCCGCGTGTCCTTGCCCACTGCCCCTTGAGCCAGAGAGTTCTAGAGAGTTCGCATGTCCCAACTCGATCCGTCGACGATGAGCCGTCGTCAGCAGCTGTCCACCTCGTTCCGGATGACCCGCGAGACCGACCCCGCCTCCCTGTGGTGGACCATCGGTGCGTTCATTGTCGGTGCCGCGCTCGGTTATGGCCTGGTCTGGATCTTCCCGGGCAGCGGCTGGATCTTGACCACCATCTCGGTCGTGACGGCCATCTTGGCCGGGGTGCTGCTGGCGATGGTCGTGTTCGGTCGCCGCGCCCAGAAGGCTGCGTTCACCCGTTTGGAGGGTCAGCCCGGGTCGTCATACGCCGCGCTGACGATGTTGCGCCGCGGGTGGACCGTCGAGCAGATGCCGGTGGCGTTCACCAAGCAACAGGACATGGTTTTCCGGGTGGTGGGTCCTCCGGGCATCGTGCTGGTGGGTGAGGGTCAGCCGACCCGGGTGAAGCAGTTGCTGATCAACGAGCGTCGCAAGCACGAGCGGGTCATGGTCGACACCCCCATCACCGAGGTCATCATGGGTGACGGCGAGGGCCAGGTGCCACTGACCAAGATGTCGCGCCACGTCATGAAGCTGGGCCGCAAGGTGAGCCCGGCCGAGGTCACCGACATCATCCATCGACTGCGCGCACTAGACACCCAACGCGGCAACAACCTGCCGCTTCCCAAGGGCCCGATCCCGACGTCGATGAAGGGCATGCGCTCCCAGATGCGCGGCCGCTGACCCGGACGACTCCCGTTCCCCGGGGGGCGGCGTCACATCCCGGGGACGGTGGTGATCTGGCTCGGGTCGGGGGCGGTGATGTCGACCGGTTCACCCCAGTTGGAGTAGGTCATCGTCCAGGTTCCCGCGGGTCCCATGTCCACGAAGGCCTTGCTGAACAGGTCGGCGGCGAACCACAAGTCCATGGTGACGGTGTCGGGCACGGCGCCGAATGCACCGATGTCGTCGGGGCCCAACTCGGCGGTACTGATCACGATGCGGTAGTGGTCGCCGTCGGCCTCGGTGCCCAGGTATTCACCGGACTGGAACCCGTCGACGAACTGGCCCAGTGACTTGTTCGGGTCCATCTGCACGCTCACGTCGAGTCCGGAGGCGTCCAGGTCGTCGGGCGACATCGTGACGTACATGTTCTGGCTCAGCTCGCCGAGGTTCATATACATCGTGCCGTCGACCATCAACGCGTCGACCATGCCGAAGCCCATCGAGGACATGTCCATCGACATGGAGATGTCGGCAGGGGTCTTGGTCATGTCGATCTCCCCCTCGATGGTCATCGCACCGGCGGCCGTGGACTCCATGGACATGGAGACGTCGGCGGTGCTGATCGAACCCATCGCCGTGGTGAACAGGTCGGCGATCTGGTCACTGGTGACCGAGCCGGTCGCGACCTCGGAGACGGACGGCTCGGTCGGCTCAGCGGACTCGGTCGGGGTAGGGGTCGGGTCGGTGGCACTGGTGGCAGCGGACGCCGCGGGCATTGCGTCGGGGTCGTCGCTGCAGGCTGCCAACGACGACATGGCCAGCACTGCGGTGGCGCTGGCGGCGAGGCGGACGACAGGGCGGGAGATCATGGTGACTCCTTGTTGGCATCTAGGGTCCTCAGCGCCAGTCGGCGTCGTCAACCAGGGTAGACCGATTTTGCCTGGGCCGCTCCACATCGGGTCGGGCCACGACCGGACGTCGATGCTGGCGGGACCGCAGGGTTTCAGTCGAGTCCGCGCAGGCGTCGGAACTCGGCCAGCGTGACGGTCGCTGTGCCGGCGGCGAGGTCGTGCAGGCCGCGTCCGTCCGGCTTGAAGACCAGTGGGGGTACGACGACCGCGACCAGGATCTGCCGGGCGAGGGCCCGCAGCAGATCGAGTGGGCGCGGGTCGCCGTCGACGCGGATCGTGCGCAGCCGGGTGGCGAGTTTGCCGAAGGAGCCGCCCAGCAGGGCGGTGAAGATCGCCGTCTCGAGGATGAAGACACCCAGCGTGACGAACTGCTCGGCTCCCCCGGTGCTCCAGTACTGCTGCCATCCGACGATCAGGATCGCGACACCCATGGAGGCCACCCAGTCGACGATCAGCGCGAGGGTGCGTTGGGCCCAGGATGCGGTGGTGAAGGCGAAGGGTGTCGGGGGGCGGGTCGGCGTACTCATCGGCGCAAGCCTACGGAACGGTGCGCCAGCCACCTCGCGGCCGGGGTCGACAGTCTTCGTTTCGCAAAGTTCGAGGAACCTGTTACACCGCTGAAACGTGTCGGATACGACGGGGAAACTGGTCGTCGGCTAGGTTTCAGTGACGGCTGTCGCAGTGTCGCGCGGCGGATTCAACCCCGAACTTGTGGCCGTGAAGTCTGGCCAAGGAGGACGAATGTTCAGCACCAACGATGAGCTCATGAAGTTCATCTCGGACGAGGGAGTCGAGTTCGTCGACGTTCGCTTCGTCGATCTTCCCGGCATCATGCAGCACCTGACCGTCCCGATTTCATCGTTCAACATGGATCCGATGGCGTTCGATGGCTCGTCGATCCGCGGATTCCAGACGATCAACGAGTCCGACATGGCGCTCTATCCCGACGTGACGACGGCCTACATCGATCCGTTCCGGGCGGCCAAGACGCTGTGCCTGATGTATTTCGTGCACGACCCGATCACCGGCGAGGCCTATTCTCGCGACCCGCGCAACATCGCCCGCAAGGCACTGGCCTACCTGGCCACCACGGGCATCGGCGACACGGCGTTCTTCGCCCCCGAGGCCGAGTTCTTCATCTTCGACAAGGTCAAGTTCGCCACCGCGCAGAACACGTCGTTCTATGAGATCGACTCCTTCGAGGCTGCCTGGAACACCGGCGAGGAGTATGACCCGGACGGGTCCCCGAACCGCGGTTACAAGGTGAAGTACAAGGGTGGCTACTTCCCGGTCTCGCCGACCGACGGGACCACCGACCTGCGCGACACCATGGTGAAGAACCTGGAGAACGCCGGTCTGCTGGTCGAGCGGGCCCACCACGAGGTCGGCACCGCGGCGCAGGCGGAGATCAACTACAAGTTCGACACCCTGCTCAAGGCCGCCGACGATGTCATGAAGTTCAAATACATCGTGCGCAACACCGCTTGGGAGGCCGGCAAGACGGTCACCTTCATGCCGAAGCCACTGTTCGGCGACAACGGGTCGGGCATGCACGTGCACCAGTCGATCTGGGCCAACGGCGAGCCGCTGTTCTATGACGAGTCCAACTATGCGGGTCTGTCCGACATGGCCCGGTGGTATATCGGCGGGATCCTCAAGCACGCTGCCGCGGTGTTGGCGTTCACCAACCCGACGGTGAACTCCTATCACCGTCTGGTGCCGGGCTTCGAGGCACCGATCTCGCTGGTCTACTCCTCACGCAACCGGTCGGCCGCGGTGCGGATCCCGATCACCGGGACGAACCCGAAGGCCAAGCGCATCGAGACTCGTTTCCCGGACCCGTCGTCCAACCCGTATCTGGCCTTCTCGGCCCTGCTGCTGGCCGGTATCGACGGCATCAAGAACAAGATCGAGCCGCCTGCCCCGATCGACAAGGACATCTACGAGCTGCCGCCGGACGAGATGGCCGAGATCGACCAGGTGCCTACCTCTCTGGGCGATGTGCTCAAGGCCCTGCGGGCGGACCACGAGTTCCTCACCGTCGGCGACGTCTTCACCGAGGACCTCATCGAGATGTGGATCGACTGGAAGACCAACAACGAGATCCTGCCCGTGCAGTTGCGTCCGCACCCGCACGAGTTCGAGCTCTACTACGACATCTGATTCGAGGGTTTTCACCCTCTGTCAGTAGTTGCCGAAAACGGCCTCTGAACTGCACAAACGTCTCTCGACGTCTGTCAGCGTCAGGGGCCGTTTTTTGTTGTTCTGCGGCCCCAGTGCGGCCCCAGGATCGGGCGACCGGGCCAGGGCCGACCACTTCACCAGCGGCCCGGAGAGGAGAATCGATGCATGGGCAACCCGTTGAACGCGCGCCAGGAGGCCGTACTCGAATGGATAGCCGAGGGATGCCGTGCGGGCGAGGAACCTGCGGAGCGCCACAAGGTGTCTGCCGTCGCGTTGGCCCGTCAGAACCTGATCCTGCTCGACAACCGGTGGGGTACGCCGTGGCGCGCCAAACTGACACCACTGGGCCGGTACTGGCTGGAGCATCGCGAGTACCCACCGGCGGGCGCCATCCTCGAGCCTCTCCTCGATGTGGCTGAACCCGAGACCAAAGCAGCCGGAGACACCCTCTCCGATGCCGAGTTCGTCAACCGACGACGAGTACTGAAGTCAGACTGGATCGCTCGGGGCCCAGCGATGAGCAGACTGGACCTTCCTGATCAGTGGGCCCTGCATGCCGCGCTTCAGCCGAGCAAAGACACATTGGCCGACGCCGATGCGCTCAACGACTATCGCAACCGCGCGCCACGCGATCCCGAGCAAGTGTCAGAAGCAGCATCGGCTTGGAGCGATACCAGGACGCCCATGAACTGATGCCGCGGCAGGCATCGCCGACGGCCACAGGCCAGGAGATCGGCACCACTCTCCCGCGACGCAAGCGAGAGAACCGGCCCCTGTCCGTGCGGGCGTTGGCCCGCCCAGCGCCGGACTTGGGGAGGCTTGCCCAACTCGTCGTCCACCTGGCCGTGCAAGCCGCGAAGGAGCAGGCAGATGACCCAGACGTGCCAGCCGAGGAGAGGCAGCGGTCTCAGACCTCATCCACGCTGCTGAGCCAGCTCGAATCCCAGCCTGTGAGGGTGATCCCGCCTCGCACGGATCGCCAACACCAAGCAGGGAGACCGAGCCAACCGACGCCGCGGACGATGCCGACGGCGATCGCCGCGAAGCTCAACGAAGCCTCGGCCTGCCACAACGCGGGCTCGCACCTCGCGGCAGCACTCGTTGCGCGATCAGCCGTTGCCGACATTCTCCAAGACTTCGGTGAACGAGCCTCCTCCGATGACCTCGCGAGTGTGCTGACGGGACTCGTAGACCAACGGCACCTCAGCCAGCAGACAGCCGCCCTGGCTGCGTCTCAGCGCTGTCCAACGGTCGTTCCCACATATCCACCTGTCACCCCTGACGAAGTCCAGACATTGCAGCACACCGTCGCGCTACTCGTCGCCGAGTTGTACCAAGCGAGATCCACCGAGTAGCTCTCAATCGAGGCTCCGTGGTCGTGCCCGTCGACGTCAGACCGGGCCGAATTGCCACGGGGAATGGGGCGTAGCCGCAGACACTCGTTGGTGCGGACCGCCTGACGAGAAAGATGAGGCCGCTTGCAGGGTAGCGCACGGGTCTGACCGTCGAAGGTCAGATACTGACGCGACACTTCTGCAGTCAGCGTACGAAGAAGACGGAGCATCTCCCCGCAGGCACGGTCTCCACGTCGTCGATTCTCCTCAATCGACAGCCGAGGATCGCCGTCCAAATTCGGGCTTGCGACCACCGGTCAGCGCCGTTGCCGGCTCCCCCGCGAAAGCCAACCAGGTGAGCGTTACCCGGATTTCGTCGGTGGCCGGCCATACCCTGTTTCACAAGCCAGAATGGGGAGTACACATGCGGATCAAGACCATGTACGTCAGGTTCTATAAGTCGTTCAACTACGACTACCTGCGCAAGAGCGACGCCCGGGCTGTCCCCGACCCTTGGGACGTCGTTGACGATCAGGACCCCCGCTTCTTTCCGTTCGTCCAGATCTCCTTGGAGCCCAACATCACGACCGTGGTGGGCGCGAACGAGTCCGGCAAGAGCCAGGTCATCTCCGCGGTGAAGTGCCTTCTTACTGGCAACGGCATCGAGCGGCGCGATTTCTGCCGCTACTCGGAACTTCTGGTCGTCCACAAGGAGATGGCCGTCCCGGAGTTCGGCGGCGAGTTCGGGGACCTGACGAAAGAGGAGCGAGAGGTAGTTCGCGGCCTGCTGGGAGCCGACGCCGACAATCCCTTGGAGTCCTTCTGGCTGTTTCGCTTCAACAAGCAAGTCACCATCTACTCCCGGCAGGCTGCCCAGGGCGCTGCCGAACCTGTCTGGCTCAGTAAGACGCTCAGCGATGCACAGCTGAAGAAGATCACATTGCCGACCTTCTTCGAGATTCACGCGGACGTGCCGCTGCCAAGCAGCGTGCCGCTTGAGTACATAACCGCGGCCAAGGCGAAGAAGACGGCCTTCTCACGAGAGGGGCGCCTGCGCTTCTTCCGAACTCTCTTCGACGACACGAAGATCTTCGAGACAACAGACGCACTCGCGAAGGCCGCCGAGAAGGTCGTCACGACGTACGCCTCCTACACCGCAGTCAAGGATGACGACTTGCAGGCACGACTCGAGCTCGCCGAGAAGTTGCTATTCGACGTTGGTCAGATCGACAAGTCATCCTTCATCGAGCTTCAGAAGGCCGTCGAAGCCGGATCGGGAGCCGAGGGTTGGGCCAACGGTCTCGTGCGCAAGATGAACGCCCAGTTGGCCGACGCCCTCAACTTCCCCAAGTGGTGGTCGCAGGACGCCGAGTTCTCGGTATACCTGACGCTGCGTGACTTCGATCTCATCTTCACGGTGCGCGACCGGACCGGCCAGGAGTACTCGTTCGGTGAAAGATCGAGCGGAATGAGCTACTTCCTCTCGTACTTTGTGCAGTACCGATCGCATGTGGCCACCAAGCACCAGGAAATCCTGCTGATGGACGAGCCGGACACCTACCTGTCGATGCAGGGCCAGCAGGATCTGCTCCGCATCTTCGCCGACTTCGCTTCGCCCGAGGAACCCGGGGTCGCGCCGATCCAAGTTCTGTACGTGACCCACTCGCCGTTCCTGATCGACAAGAACCACGGCGAACGAATCCGGGTTCTCGAGAAAGGTGATGGCGACGAGGGTAGTCGCGTCGTTGAGAACGCCGCGAAGAACCACTACGAACCGCTCCGCTCCGCATTCGGTGCGTTCGTCGCGGAGACAACGTTCATTGGCAACTGCAACCTGATGCTCGAAGGGCAAGCTGACCAGGTGCTGCTCGCCGGCCTGAGCTCACTCGCCCGACGACTCGGCAGTAAGGACACGACACTCGATCTCAACACGCTGACTCTCGTCCCCGCCGGCGGCGCGGAGCACATCCCCTACATGGTCTACCTCGCGCGTGGTCGTGACGTGGACAAACCAGCCGTCACCGTGCTGCTCGACTCGGACGACGAAGGAAATCGGCAGGCCGCAGAGCTCCGGCGTGGCTACAGGGACAAGCGTCTCGTAGATGACGCGTTCATCATCCAGGTCGGCGACCTCGACGTCAGCAGACTGAAGACAGACGTTCAGACCCCCACCGAGATTGAGGACCTGGTTCCTGCCGAGGTACTCCGCTTAGCGGTCATTCGCTTCGCGCGCGAGGTGCTCAGCCAAGGCGCGGCAGATCACATCGCCCAACACCTGCCTGCCATCGTGCCGCAGGGAACCGAGAAGCTCTTCAAGGCGGCCGAGCGCGCGGCTCGCGATGCCAGTCCAGAAGACGAGCGACCGCTCGATCTTGACAAGGTTGGCGTGGCTCGCGCCGTACTTGTTGTGTGCGAGAAGGATGTCGAGCCGCCTCTTCGCGACCAGACTCTTGCGAACTTCACTGAACTGTTCCGCCTGCTCGACCGAGCGCAGCGCGCCGCGACCCGCAAGAAGGCGAACGACCTAACGACGCGCAATCTGAAGGACCTGCGTACTCGATTCGAGCGAGACCACCCCACCACCGCCACGCGCCGCCAGGTCGAAGACCTACTGGACAACATGCTGGATCAACTACAGGAGAACAACACAGAAGCGGAGAAGGTACGCGACACCATCCGGGGCATTCGCACGGAGTTCAAGCTCGACACCGACCCTATGACGCCGGTCGAAGACTTCGAGACTCTCACGAAGGCGTTGGCCGAGATCGTCTATCGTCCCGTGCTGGACGTGCAGCAGATACCCAAGGCGTGAGGCGGCCAAGGCTGATCCGCGTTGTAGCGACCGAGAGGGCACCGGCATCGATGAACTGGATGGGTCGAACCCCTGTGATGGCGCACCGTTCGGTTTCTACTCCTTCCAGAAAGACAACCCGCATGTGCCCGCAGATGGCATCACGATCGCGACGCTCTGCTCCGCCCGCGTGACCGCGACGTAGAACCGCGCTGCCTGCGACTCGGTCAGTGGCTTTCCCTTCCGAACGAAGGCCTCGATCGCGGCGGTCGGCAAAATGAGCACACGCTCGCGACCGAGCCCCTTCGAATCGCCGAAGCTCGTGGGCTCAAGGTGGTCGTACTCCTTCGCCGAGCCGGCCGAGTGCCGCAGGACGAGCGGTCGATAGCGGTCGACGTACGCCTCGACATCCTGAGCCGCGAGCAGAAACACCCCGTCGTGCTCAGTTACCGTAGCGTTGAGTGACTCGGTGGCGTCGAAGCCCCAGGAGGCATCGAAGATCGAGTCGGCAAGCGCGGCAATCTCCGCCCTGCAGCGCCAGGTCTGGGTTCGCTGCGAGATCGCCAGGTGTCCCGCCTTCTCGGCCCCGCGGAACCACGCCCAGATACCCATGTACATGAACTTCTTGTTCTTGGCCTCGCGCTGGTTCGTGGCCAGGATCGCCTGGCGGATGTCGCCCACCATCTCGATCGGGATCTTCGACTGCATGAGGAGCTTCAGGACTTCGAGGTCATACCCGCAGAGGTCCTGCACCTCATCGATGAAGATCCGGTCGTAAACCCGTTCGAGCCGTCGCACGCCGGCACCCTTCGAGGCTTCCTCGACCCGGCTGGCGAGCTGGGGAAGATGAACCTTGCGGACCTCGTCCTCGCCGTTGAAGTAGCGCGTCCAGGTGTCGGCGCCGGCGTACATCTGGGGCGGGCTCTGGTAGTCGAAGCCACGGACGTGCTGGCCCCGGAACACGAACGGAAGGAACGGCCGGACGAAGTTGCTGATCAGGAACGAGAACCAGCCGATGACCTCTACGTTGGGATGGTCCCCGGCGCACGACGCCAGACGATCTCGAAGCTCGGCCTGGTTGGCCGTCGTGTAGGTGAGCACCAGGATGCGCTCATCCTTCGGTGCGGCCGCGCAGGCGTCGACGATGCCCTGGGTCTTGCGCGACCCAGCGACCGCCAACCAGAGGTGGTTCTTAGAGGCCGTCACTGATGAACTCGATCGCATCAGTGAAGTACTGCGGCGGCTGGATGCACTCCGCAGTCTCGGCGAGCCGCAGGGCCGCCTCCGTCTTGTTGTTGGTCATCCAAGTCGAGAGGTCCGCCTTCTCGGTCACGCCGAGCGCGCGACGCATGAGAGCGTCGTCGGTGTTGACGGCCATGAGCTGGGGCTCCAGCGTCGCGCCGAGCGCCTTGTCGCCGATGAAGGCCTCTCGACTGCCGGCGTCGACGAGGTCACCGAGATCGGCGATCAGGTCGGCGACCTCCTTGTTGTCATTGTCGCGCAGCGCCGCACATCGCTTACCCAGCGCCTCGGCGAGCTCCAGCGAACGCTTGAGCGCCAGGCCGCGCATGCTGATCACGTCGATGCCGTCTTCGATCGGCCGCTTGCCCTTGGCGTCCCGGTAGAAGCGCTCGAAGAGGATCTCGTCGGAGGGACCCTCGACCAGTACGAAGCGGTCGGCGAGCACCATCCGGAGGGTGTCGTAACCGGGCAGCTTCTTGAAGTACGACACAGTGTCGGCTGAGATGTCGACGAGCGACGCCACTGCCCCGCCAGAGACGAACAGCAGTGCGTCAAGGCCGAGCCGATTCAGGACGAACGAGCTGTGCGTCGTGATGAAGAGCTGCTGCTCGTCGCCGGCGAGCTTCTCGACGCGGTGCAGCAGCTTGTTCAGGCTGGTGTGCGACAGGTGGTTCTCGGGCTCCTCGATCATGACTACCCGAGCGGAGCTAGCCTTGTGGCCCATGGCGAGCGCGATCTTGACCGCGGCCTGTTGTCCCTGGCCCGCCATCGCAAACGGCACCTCGGCGACGTGCGGCACGACGCTCTCGTCCCAGGAGCCGCGCGCTGACTGGTCCATGGCGATCGAGAGCGGCTCGGCATCGAGCGAGCCCTCCAAGGTGGCCATCTTGGTGTTGATGTCCTGGAGGTGATCGGTCGTCATCTGCTCCTTGACTGACCGGAAGGCGAGCGACACTGCCGCCTTCTCCTCGGGAGCCAGGTGGTCGTGCAGGATCTGGCGAAGATGGAAGTCGACTCCGCTCGTGGAGCGGATGGTGCGCGAGTCGATGATCGCTGTCGTCAGTTCCTTGGGCTTGGCCGTCAGCACCGTGTCTTTGAAGGACCGCCACTCGACCTTGTAGTACTCCACCGGCAGGATCGAGGTGTCCGACGCCAAGTGCGCCTCGATCTCAGTGCCGTACTCGGGGTTCGGGAAGACGCGCAGGCAGACACCAGCGCACTCCTTGGTCGGCACCTCCGAGTTGTGGGCTCCGTGAAGGTTGCGCTGGAAGTCGTCGTGGTCAGCGAGGAAGAGCTCGATGGCGATCTCGGGCGGTGCGACCTTCTCGCCAGCAGCGCGCTTGGCGAAGAACTCCGCGACTACGTCCTGGTTGAACCAATACGGGTTGAGCTCCTCGCTGGCCGGCCTGCTGTTGATCCGACCGGTCAGCGCCAAGCCGAGCGCTTCGAGCAACGTCGACTTACCCGCTTCGTTCTCCCCCACCATGATGTTGAAGCTCGGGCGTGGGCGGATCGTGACGTCACGGAACTTCCGATAGCCGGAAATCCGGATCTTCTCGATCACAACTGGCTCCTATTGCCCGTCACTGCGGCCGTCAACCAAACGCGCAACCACGAGAAGTGCGTCGCTTCAGTCATCCCGAGGATGAGCGCATCTCACGAGCTCGGACATGGAAATCGACCGGCGTGTTGTCCAGCACCCGATCGAGGACGACGCGAAAGAATCGTGCTGGATCGAGCTCGGGTGTCACCAGGTCGTGACGAAGCAGCACTCGTGGCAACTCACGCAACTGGACCTCGACCTCGCTTATGGGTAGTGACGCCTGCGGCTCGGCCTCGCCGACCACAGGCTCTCCGACCGGTGCGTCATCACCTGAATCGGAGCCTGGTAGCTCCCCGCCATACTGGGGCACGACGAGCGCGACTGCGTGGTAGGCATCGTCTTCGCGCCCGAGTTTCGTTAGAAGGTCGACGAGCCATGCTGCCTTGTCGGGCGACTCGTCCCAGCAGGTCGACCGGAGCCCGTAGACGAAGCCGCACGCGGCCTGCGGGTAGCGAAGTCGCAGATTTTTCGCATCCCCATAGGACTCTTCGACGCGGTTGGCAGCGTTCTTGCCGAACGAGGAGTCCATGCGCTTGGTGGAGATCATGATCTCAGGTCCAGTGGACCAGTGACTCATGATGACGTCGACCTGCTTGACGTAGTTCTTGCCGAGCAGGTTCGCGCTGGCGCCCACGGTGCCGTTGAAGCTCCCGCCTCCCCTGACTCGCTCCCAGATCTCGCTCTTGGTCATGCTGAGCTGGGCATTGGTGAAGTCGATGATGTCACGAGCGATTATCCGCGGCGCATCCTCGCGTGGCCATACCGCGTCGGGGTCGAGCCCGGCTCGGCGGAGCTCGTAGGCGACCCACACGTCGAACGCGAGTGCAGGCACGCCAGAGGTCGTGTCCGCGTCGAGAAGGAGCGGCACCCCGAGAAGCCGGGTCAGGGTCTCGTAGTCCGGGCGAAAGACGTCCGCCCCCTCCCAGGGGTTGAGGTGGCGGAAGGGGGCGCCCTTGACGATGGCGTCGAACAGCGGCCACGCCCTCTGCTTGGTGCTCTGCTCCTTCGGCTTCTTCTCTGCCATCGACTCAGCCCTTCGCCCGTGCGATACGGCGGGCGGTCAGGTTCGCATGATCCTCACGGATCGCCGCGAGAGCCGCGCGGCCGAGTCGGAGGCCACGACCAAGCAAGACTTCATCCACCAGTGACACGGCATCGGTCATGCGACCGGAGCGCGCGGCGGCCGTCACGGACGGGCGCAACCGTCGCAGAGCATCGGAGTGCTTAGACACAAGATCGAACGACGGGAGCGGAAGCTGATCCGCTTCCTTCGGCTCGATCTTGAGCATTCCTCCCCCATAGGCCCGACCGACCGTCTCCGCGCCGAGGAGGGTGACACTGTTCAGGCTGGCAAGCGGAAGTAGGTCCATGCCAAGACGCCGCGTTTCCGGCTTCAGGTACACGCCGTGGACGCTGTTCAGGTGGTGGGCTCCGGCACGGTTCGTGCAGAGACGTGGTGTGTCGGCGTTCATGTATGTCAAGAACAAGTCGGCTGGCTTGACGAGCGGCACGCGCCACCACGGCGTACGGACACGGCATTTGTACCCCGCATGGACGTCGAGATCTTCGCCGCTGTGGATATATTTCCACGCCATGCGAGACGGCTCGGCGCTAGGCCGGAACAGGAGAGTCGCCTGTCCGTCATCGCCGAGTTGATTCAGAGCTCCACTCGTCAGCGTCAGGCCACGAAGATGCCGCGATCCGGGTGGCGAGAGCGGCAGCAGATCACTAGGTTCTAGGCCTAACTCAGCGGCCTTGGCCGGGGCCAAGGCGAAGTACCTGTTGTTCCCCGTCACCATGCCGAGAGTCGTATCGCCCCAATCCTCCAGGGTTGAGAAGCCAGGCCCGTTCGTCACCCCGATGTAAGCAGCAAGACCACGGGTCGAGAGAAGTCCAGCAGACCACTTCGCAGACCTACTAGGGGGCATCCACGTACGTGCAGCGGGGAGATCCTTCAGCGCGTCTGCGCCTGCAGCCTGGATCAACTTCATGTGATCCGAGCCGTTCCCTCCGTCGCGGTCGAAGCCGTCGGCGAGTAGCAGCACCGCCTCCACCTCGACACCTGGGAAGACCCGCTGCTCGAACAGAACGATCGACACTTCAGCGAAGTGGCTCAGGAGGAAGCGGCGAACAGGAGCTGCGTAGTTGACCGACAGCAACTCTGCGGGCAGAACCAGTCCGAGCCGCCCACCCGGTCGTAGATGCAGTGCCGAATGGACTGTGAAGGCCGCCCACGACGAGGCAAGGTTCGTGAGGTTGACTCCAGCCCGGAGAGCGGCTGCACGCGACTTCGTACGGGCCTCGCCGCTCCACCCCTGGTAACGCACGTACGGCGGGTTGCCGACAACTGCGTCATAGGAGTCGAATGCCCCGCTCTGGAAGAAGTCGCCGATCTGGATGTCGGCCTTGATCCCGGCGTCCCGAAGGGTTCGCTCGGCCTTGGCCGCAGAGGCCGGGTGGAGCTCCACGCCCACGATGCGGCCGTTGTGAGCAGCACCCTGACCAACCTCATGCAGGAAGACAGCCTCGCCACACGAGGGCTCAAGGACGTCGTCGTCCGATGTGCGCACGGCCCAGCCGGCCACGAAGCGAGCGACCGCTGGCGGCGTGAAGAAAGCACCCCTCGCCTTGCGCAGTTCAGCAGAGTCACCAGCGAGCATGACTCAATCCTGCCGTAGGGAGCCGACAACTTCGGGACGGCTCACCGAAGCCCAATCACTTCGCCCACCGCACCTGGGCTGGCCACGCCCGCGACGCCGCGTTGGGAGGACCTCCGTAGAGACTTTGAGAACACTTGCCAGGCCCACGAAACAGTGCATTCTCGCTGGTCACGAGGGTATTACCGGAGCCAGGTGAGGGCCACTGAACCCCCTGTTCGGGACTCTCGAGGACCGATCGTGGGTGCAGTTGGGAAAGTTCAAACATCTCTGACCCCCGTCCAGGTCGAGGCGTTGGTGGCCTCCTACCGGGCCGGCGCGAGCACGACCGAGCTGAGCAGGACGTACGGCATCCACCGCAGGACTGTCGTCGTGCACCTGCATCGGCAGGGCGTCCCGCTACGGCGCAACGGACTGGCAGCCAAGCACGTCAAGACCGTTGCTCGTCTCTACGACGAGGGCTGGTCGCTCGCGCAGATCGCCACCAGGTACGGAACCACTGCGAACACAGTCCGGTCCGTCCTCCTCGCGCGCGGAGTTGAGATGCGAAGGCCCTGGGAGCGGGCACGCACTGGACCTGTGACAGATAGCAGGCGCAGTTCCCGGGCAAGCCGGAGTACCTCTGAGTCATGAAGCCAAAGAATGAGGCACCCGGGGTGTGGCCAGTCGAGGCGCACTCCGCAGAGGGTCTGCGAGAAGATGGTGTCGTGTGGACAGGAACACTTGGCGGTCGGCAGGTCGTGGGGAGCGAGGTTCTGCGTAGCTACTGGACGCTGGCAGCCGAGCGGCAGCGGGTCTACCACGCGCGGATTCAGGGGCAGGCTCCCCCATGGACCCAAGACCCGGTGGTGACTCAGTATCGGTTCACGAATGCCTATCGCGCCGCCGATAGGGTTTCGCAGGACTTGATCCAGGTGATCTACAGCGGCACGCAGGACCCGCGGGATGTGTTGTTCCGAGTCCTGTTGTTCCGCTTCTTCAACAAGCCTGAGACCTGGGCGGCGCTCGAGGAAGCGCGCGGGGAGATCACGGCCGACGACTTCGACGTTGAGCGGTACTCGCGCATCCTCGACGACCGGCTCGCTCGCGGACAACGCGTGTACTCGGCCGCCTACATCGTGCCGCCGCCGCCCTTCGGCGAGCGGCGCAAGCACCGCAACCACTTGCGACTCATCGAGCACATGATGACGAGCGGCTTGGAACGTGATCTCGCCAATGCTCCCTCGCTTGAGACAGTCTTCTCCCGACTGATCAAGTTCCCGTCCCTAGGTCCGTTTCTCGCCTACCAGCTGACGATCGACCTGAACTACTCGACTCTGATCGACTTCGATGAGGACGACTTCGTCGTCGCTGGGCCGGGAGCGCTCAGCGGTCTGGCGAAGTGCTTCCCCAACGCGCACGGCATTCATCCGGCTGACCTGATCCGAATGATGGTCGAGACACAGGACGAGCAACTCGACTTCTACGGGATTGACTTTGTTGACCTGTTCGGCCGACCGTTGAAGCTGATCGATTGCCAGAATCTGTTCTGCGAGACCGACAAGTACGCCCGTGTCATGCATCCGGATCGGCGTGGGATCGGCAACCGCACACGCATCAAGCAGCAGTTCTCGCCAAACGGCCGCCTATCCGCTCCGTTCTTTCCGCCGAAGTGGGGTCTCGCAACCGCAACCGCAACCTGACTCATGCCTGCTGATACGCGGGAATGTCAGCCGATGAGGCCGAGCCGCCTGAGTTCACCCACCAGGAGCTCGTGGGTTTCTTCCTCCCCCAGGGCTGGGACGTGGATCACGGTCGTGGGACTCTGGTCTGCAAGCGCTTGGTAGCCCATTGACACTCCGTCGACGTTGTTGCTGTCGGCTTCGTATGTGTGGAGAAACAGAAAGACGACGTCAGCAGAGAGTGGCGCCCAGATGGATTCTGTAAGAGTCCGGAAGGTGCGCTCGTCGATTCCGAGGTCGACTTTCCCTCGGCCGTACCAGCCGTAGGCCAGCGTTGACCACCACCAGCGGTCGAGGACCAACGCCCCACTCTTGGCCTTCGTCGCGAGAGTTGGCATGGATTCGCTGTGACAGGCCAGGTGGGCGAGCTGTCGTGCGAGGGGATCGGTCGGCCGGGTATCTTGATCCTCCAGCAGAGCGTAGACACCGCCTGTGAAGTCACTGAAGCCGGATGGCATATGCACGAACGTCGTGCTGACCGGGTCAACTAGCGGCCTCATCCGATTTAGTTGAGTGGACTTGCCGGCCCTATCGAGGCCTTCAAAGACAACCACGCTTCCCTGCGCGAGAACTAGGGGGTTAGGCGACACTGCGTTGGCTCCCGTGCTCAGCGGATCGGAGGAGTGAAGCTGAGGCTACGGGCTTCAAGGTCGGCATGGAGTGTGCCTCCGCGGTGGTCGCGCAGTTCGCGGAAGGCTCGGTAACCAGCGAGGATCGCGTACTCCCAGTCAGCCGTGCTTCGTTCAGCAACTTCCAGATGGCTGGTCATTCGTTGGCAGGCTTTGATCAGGTCGGCGGGCACGCGGTCGCTGGTGGCAAACAGACTGTGCTCGGTGGCGACGGAAAACACGTAGGCGGTCAGACCCTCCTCAAGGGCCGCTGAGCGGCCTCCGTCCTGGATGCGGTCGGCGTCACGATCCCCCTTACGTTTCACCTTGAGCAGGCCACGAAGGGTCGGGGACCATCCAAGGATCGCCATGTGTCCGAGGTGGAGTGCATCGTGGTAGCGGTAGTCGTCGTTGTCGTCGCGGTTGTCGTCGAGCGGATCGCCAACGGCCTCAGTCCCGCGGTAGATGCGCACGACGTGGACTGGGCGCGCTCCACGGTCAGTCTCAGTAGTCTCGGTGAAGGTGATGTCGAGCTGGCGCGGGAACTGCTCATCCTCCGGTCGTTCATCATCGAACAGACGATGCGGCGGCGGGTTGGCAGGACGGTTGAATCTCAGCTCTGTCTTGCGCAGGTTCTCCTGGAGGATCTCATCCAGGTCGAGGTCGCAGCGGCGTGCGAGGGCGGCGGCATACCAAGCGAGGTCGCCGAGCTCTTCGCGGACCTCGTCGCGAAACGCCCGGTAGCCGATGGTGTCGCGCTGCTGCTTCTTGTACTCGGCCGACAGGTTGCCGACCTCGCCTGCGAGGCCGAGAAGGATCAAGGTGAGGTCGTCGCCGGGCAAAATGTCGCTGGCGGCCGATCGGCGCTGATATTCACTGATGTCCATGAGATTCCCTTCCTACGCCTTCATGGTCGCTGAGTGACGACGACTGCCGCCTGGACGGCGTTCGCGACGAGATAGTCCATCGGAAGCCAGCCGTAACCTGCCGCACCCCAGGCTTCTGACCAGCTGTTGCGGATCAGCAGCCGTCGTCCCACTACAGGGTCAGTGGCGCACCCGACGACAAGCACAGCGTGATAGTCGCCGGCCGGGCTGCGTATGTCGGGCACCTCGATCGAGCCGTCAGGGGCTGGGTTCTCGAACTCGTGGGTGACTTCGATGACCAGTACGAGGGGGTACCCCGCGGCAAGAGCATCTTCGATCCGATCCTCAACACCGTCGTGCGAGGGTTCGAAAATGAGTGTCCTGGCCTGCTGCCACGGCGGCGCGCCCGTTGCGGTAGGCGGGTCTTCGGTCCCGTAGCCCAGGTTCGGGTTCCAAGGCCACTCCCTCAACGGAGGTTGACCCGAATCCGCCAATGCGACACCGGCGTGGCTGAGGTCCATGCCGTCGGGGTGGGTTTGGCCGCGCTGCGCGCAGTGCCACCAGATCGCCTCTGGTGCCTTGGCAGTGTCCACGCTCGGGTCCGATCCGCCGAGCGCATCGTGCGCGTGGCTGAGCGAGATCGGCACGCACAGTGGTCTCGGGCCTTGACTCATTAGCGGGCTGGAGATTCGGCGGCGGAGATCGACGTCCGGACGAGGTGCGTGAACTTGGCCGGGAGTGGAAGCGTTAGTCACCGTCGACACCGTCGAGCCCGCCCTGGTCACGACCCTGTGCCTCAGTTGATTCGTCGTCGCCCCTGGGCTCGGCGGCCACGCTGAGGTGGTGTTGCCGCCGGGCGGCAGACGGCGCCCGCGCAATCGTGACGTCGATCTCGTACGACTCTGCTGCGGCCGCACTGGGGTCGTAGGCGGAGCTGTATACGAGGCGAAACGTGTCGCGGCCTTCTCCACTTGAGCGCAGCGCAAGGAGGCGGGTTCCTGTCCCGCCGACCAGAAGATCTGCAGCTGAGGGTG
This sequence comes from Nocardioides sp., assembly GCA_051306135.1. Taxonomy (GTDB): domain Bacteria; phylum Actinomycetota; class Actinomycetes; order Propionibacteriales; family Nocardioidaceae; genus Nocardioides. The sequence goes on from JBPPMQ010000076.1 coordinate 23,073, forward strand.
CTGTGGAATCGACCGCACCATTTGCGGGCGCGGGAGGCTTGTCATTCGCCGCTTGGAGCGGCTCACTCCGTGCGATAGACCTGCGTAGCGCGCGCAGCTCCGACGGCCGGGCCGAAGTCCACGAGGAGCGATAGACGTCTTCCACGGCGCGGAGTCTGGGACCTGCTTGGAGGACGAAGGTTTCGTCGAACTCCCGGCCTCCCTCGTCAGTCTCCTCGCCCACGGCCTCCGCGCCCGGCAGGATGCGCGTCGCGCCAGCGTTGCCAGGGATGGCGAGCAGCGCCTGGTCCACGTCCTGGCGCGATCGGGCCGCACGGGCGGCGGGCGGAGCCCAGCCCAGTTCGGAATCGGGCGCCTGGGCACCGGGCTCGGTCGGCGGCGCCGGATGGACGCGTCGCCGGGCTCGTGCCTGAAGATCATCCTCGGTGAGCCATTTGTAGCCAGTGGTGCGGTTCTCGGGCAGCATGATAACGATTTCGTCACCCTCGGTCACGGCGATCGCACCGCCGGAGGAGCGGACGTCCACGGGCCAGACATCGACGTTGCCGACAGGCCGGTGTCCCAGAGCGAGTTGCGCCTTGATGGTGGCGGGCTGGATCGCGAGCAACTCGTCTCGCTTGTTTCGACTGATCAGGTCGAGGTTGTCCAGCTGGCGCACGACGGCTTCGTAGCTGGCCCCCATGTCGCGAGCCATCGAGTAGACCAACGGGCCCGTGGCTGTGGGCGAGTTGGTGACGCCGTACCGGCCGGCGGTGGCGTAAACCAAAGGCGGGGGCATGAGTAACTGGCTGGCAAAGATCTGGGCGAGTTTCTCGCGATCGTGCGTCGGGTAGTACAGATCCGCCTCAGTGTCGAACGCCGCTTCGTGATCGAGGATCCAGTGCCCAATCTCGTGGGCGGCGGTGTAGCGCTGGACTGCGGCACCCCGCTGGGTGCTGAGCATGATGCCGCCATCTCCATGGGGAACCAACGCGCCGAGGATCGTCTTGAGGTTGTTGAAGACGAGCTCGAGGTCGAGCTTCTCGATCAGTGCGAAGACGTCGACCGGTGCGTCCTGCGGAACGTCAAGTTCACGCAGGAGGGCATCCGCTTCTTGTAGCGCGTGACGTCGCGCCTGCATCGTGACCACCCTCAGTCTCCATCAACAGCGGGTCGCGTGCTCGCCGTCCGGGTTCGAGTCTTGGGGGTCTGTTGAGCCTTCGCGGCAGCCAAGAATTCGGCAAACCGGAGCACCTGCTCCTTGTCCTCTGGCGAGAGCTCCGCGGTCGCTCGGAAGAGCGCACCGTTGTCGCCGGCAACTTCTGCGTCAGGCTCCTCGCCGAGAATCCAGGCCACGCTGCGCCGATAGATCCGAGCGAGTCTGCGGAGTTCTAGCGCACTTACGTTTCGTTTGCCTGCCTCCATTGCGATGACGCTGGTTCGCTGGATCCCGAGTGCGCCTGCAACATCCTCTTGGGTCAGACCGAGAGTCTCGCGAGCACTCCTTAGCCGTTGCCCCACTGCCTGCTGTTCATTCAGGTCCATGTTCATCTCCTTTCGTTTGGCTCGACGTCGTTGTTGCCGGTCATCACAGATCCTTCGCGGCGTGGTTCGCGCAGCACCGAGTTGCGATGACGAACGCGGTGGCGAGGTCACCCTCGTGGCTGATCGACAGGCTCAGCGACACCCCGGCCTGTCGAGCGAACGCGTCCGCCGTTCCTGACAGCCGCAGCAGAGGCCGCTGACCTTCGGAGGCGATGACCTCGATGTCGAGCGGATCAACCTCTCCGATGCCGTGACCCAGTGCTTTCATGACAGCCTCCTTGGCCGCCCACCGCGTTGCATATCGTGCTGCAGAGTCCCTGCAGTAGGCCTGTTCTGCGGGGCTCCAGCACAGGTCGCGATAGGTCTGCCCGGACGAGTCGAGCATGGAAGCCATCTGACTGATGCTCACCATGTCGACGCCGGCGTCGGTGGCACACATGGTTACTGTGCCGTCCTGGCAGCGGTGAGCAGTTCGGCTACACCCGCCTTGGTGTAATTGCTGTGCTCTGCATCTGCGAAGGTGGCATTGATCATCAACTCGCCGACGCCGTAGCCGGTTTGCTGGGCGAGGAACCCAAGCAGTCGGCTCAGTCCGAGCAGATTGCCGTACGCCTTGGTCACCAGATATTGGTGCCGGTACGTCGCTGCCATGCTGATGCGGTTTTGGTACAGCGTGAGGTCGACATGAACCAGACACGGGAAGCCATATTCGCGCAGGTCGCTGGCCGCATAGACCTGGAGACCTTCTGGCTTCTCGAACAGGTCCGCTTCTCCTCCGACCGCGATGTCCTCGAGGTTCCGCTGGCTGACATTCCGTGTGCGCGCGCTGCGGAAGTGCTTGATTCGGTCGGCGAGCTGGTTCCTCCCCACTCCCGTCTTGCCGGGCCAGCTGACCATCCGTCCGAAGTAGGTTCCGTTCCGGTTTGCCGTGTCGGTCGTCAGGATGGGCAGCATCTCCCGGTAGCACTCGTAGAGGTCTGCCGCACTTGCGTCCAGCTTGGCTAGCGCGTCGCTGTCCATGTCGGGACTGAAAGTGAGTCCAGTGTCGGCGTAGACCTCGTGCGGGAAGAGCGTGCCTGAGACCGTGTCGACGGGCTGGATGCGTACCTTCTTCCGCGGTACCGCCATGACGGCATCCAGCGCCGTGCGGATCGTTTCGGTTTCGGGTGCCAGCGGGTCTTTGACCGTAGTGATCACGTTGACAGCGTGCCCACCTTCGTCGACAACTCGTTCCAAGGTGCGCAGCCATGCCTCACTGATGTTGGCTGCCGGCTTGATGTAGACGCTCATACCAGGGTGCCTTCCGAATCGGCGTTGATCACTGATCTCAGGAGCCCGGTGAGTCCGCCCAGGCTGCGAAGTGACTCGAGGTCCTTCACGCGCGACAGGTTCACCAACTTGCGACGCCCGTATGCCTGGGACACCCGGCCAATCAGCCAGACCGCAACTTGGCTGCTGATCCGCGCAGTTCCATCGGGATGCGTCTCCCCCGCCGCAAGCTCCTGCGCGGGGCGGTTCGTCATCGCGGCCCAAAGCTCCAACAGGGTGGCTGACATCGCGGCTGCATCGGCAGTCCGCAGGTCGGCGCGCCCGAGCCCGGGCACTGCAGCTACGCGCTGCGCCAAGGTCAGGCCGGGCCGAGCAGTGTTCGTCGTCGGCGCAGGAATGGTGGACACAGCCGACATCGACGCAGGAAAGAAGCTTCCCCCGCTCGCCTTCGCGTCTGACGCTACGTCCGATGTCATGACTTCAATGTCGCATTTTCCGACATCGAATGCAAGGGCTTCGCCGGAAAGTTCACGCGGTCCGGCCTGGATGGCTCGCCGTCGATCGGCGGCGCGGGCTCCGTTGCCACGTACGCTTCTCGACGTGGGTTTCTGGCAACGCACCCCGTCGGAGGTCGACGTCCGACTGGTCGAGATAGCTGGGTTGTTCGTCGCCTGCCGTGATGCGTTCTTCAATACGGCGGAGCGGTTCCACTGGACCCCTGAGCCAGGTTCCGGCGCCGCGACGGCCGCGTTGGACCTGCCGTCGCCCGATCCCGCAGTCACCGAACCGCGTGGAGAGACCGGGTATCGACTCATCGCTGAGGTCGTCCAGACCTATCTGCTCACAGCGAGCGGCCACCTCGGTGGGCTTGCCAGCCTGTACGCGAGTGGCGAGGTCATCTTCCCGACGCCAGCGCTCATCCGCTCGGTCATCGAGAACTGTGCTCACGCCGTGTGGGTGCTCGGCGAGGACCCCGACGAACCGTCTGACGACCGGCTCGCCCGCGCCTACCTGGAGGAACTCCTCAGTGCGGAGGAGGCGAAGAAGAATGCCGGGCGGATGCGCGCCAAGACGCACCCGAGCCATGTCCGCGCAAGCGCCTACTACAAGGCACTCAAGAGCGAGATTCTTCAGCGGTTCCCGGAGGCCACGCCTGAGACGCTGGGAGCCCGGTCACTGAACGGACAGACCCTCCCGAACATAGAGGCAGCCGTCGAGTGGATGTACGAACTGGCCAAGACATTCGGCGGAACCATTGACGGGCGGACCGGAATCGGCATCTACGGCCTCCTGTCCAACATGACCCACCCGACCCTCTACCCGGCTCGGGAGCGACGCGTCCGGGTCGAGAACCGGGAGGCTGGTCACCACGAGGCGCTCCTCCGTATTGACCTGGACTCCACTGAGAACGAGGCGCGGGCGGCATTGGCGGCCTTCTACAACGCTCTGAACTATGTGACGGCCTACTTCGGCTGGCCTACCGCCGTCGTCGATGACCTCACCACCACAATCGAGGCGACGATTCCCACGTTCTTCGTCTGAAGCACGCATTCAAGAACGCAAGAAGCGGCCCGGCTGATGCCGGACCGCCTCGCCGATGGTGATGGTTCCTACACCGAGGTCGTCCACGGGCCTACTCTTCGGCCGGGTGCGTAGCCCATCGGAACGAACGACTGGCGACGCGGGGAGCGCTCGGCGAGCCAGGCTCGGATCAGGAGTCCCACACTCACCGGTGCCATGACAGCGAACTTGAGGGCGCTCCATATCAAGGTCAGGACAACGAGGTTGAGCCAGCCGGGGCCTCCCTGCTCGATGAGCGTGGTGGTGAGGCTGGCGGCGTAGAGGTAAGCGGGCACGAGCACCAGCCCGGCAGGGGTACCCCACTTGTGACCGCGTCGGGTGCGGATGGCGTCGAGCGCGATGTTGCTGGGTGCATAGCAGCGCAGGAACCACCGGACTCGGCTGCTGAGGTTCACGATGAGCCGGAACATTGGACAGTCCTTTCGTAGGGTCCGGCAGCAAGAACCTTGAAGGACCATCCCGACTTCGGAGGGTCAATGCCTTCGCTCTGGGAGCGTCGGCGCCGCGTGAAGGCTGCCTCGTCTACGACGATAGACCACCCCACCGACAAAAGCGCGACAGGCAACTGCGAGTCGCCGCTACAGGCCGATGCTGCGGGCGCTGGTGCGTGCTGCTTCCGGGGTGGCGCTGCGAGCGATCTGGCTGGCGCGTTCGGCGGCTGCGCGGGCGCGGTTGGCGTCGTTGCGCTGTGCCTCGCTTTCCGGCTGTGCGCCGAGCATCGAGGCGCCGGTGATGTCGTAACGGTCGCGGTAGGCGGCAATGGTGGCGATCTGCTGGAGCCACCGACGTCGTTCGAGTTTGTCCTTTGGGGGCAGTCCGACCTTCTTGAGCCACGCCGCTCGGTCTGCGACAGCGTGCTCGGCGAGTTCGATGGCGCGGGTCTCGATGAGGTCGCGGCGCTCGTCGAGTGCGGCGCGCATCTCGGGTGTCATTTGGCCTTGGGCTTCTGGGATCAGTCCGGCGATCAGCTTGGGTGTCTTGCGGCGTCGGCCGCCGGGCGGCTGCTTCGCGCTGGTCTCGACGCGGTGCTGGAGGACGGCGGCCAGGTCGATGGCACCGTCGAGGCTGCGGCGGCTGATGAGTCGTGGGAGGAGTTGGTCGACGTCGTGCCCGATGGCTTCGGCTCGGCGCAGGGCAGCGGTGAGCGGCCCGAACGCTTCTGAGGCGAGCACCTCCTCAACCTGTGCAGGCGTGAGTGCGCTGGCATTCAGGAGAGTGGTCCAGCGGTCGCGCTGCGCGGTCGCGGCGATGGTCTCGTACTCGGCTGCGAGCTGTGAGATCGAGGTCCAACGCTCCTGTTCGGCTTCGATCATCTGGTGGGCCGAGAGCTCGACGCCAGAGTGCTGGAGCACGCCGTAGAGAACGGTGCGGGCGTTCACATCGTCGGGATGGGGTGCGGCGTGACTGTCGTCGGGCTTGTCGAGCGCGACGTAGGCGACGTTGGAGTCGCGACCACGGGTCATCGAGACGTACAGGTTCTCCCGGGTGGTGCTGGCGGAGACGACGACATGGGCTGTGTCGACCGTGATGCCCTGGGCACGGTGGGCGGTGATGGCGTAGCCAAGGTCAACGTGCTCGGCAACGTAGTCGGCTGGAAGTGCGACGCGGGCTGCCCAGCGGAGCCCTTGGCGGCGTACGACGAGGGTGCCGTCGCCTCGCACGTCAGTGACATTCCAGCGGTCGCCGTTTCGCACCCAGCCACCGCGTAGGGACCGGAGCCGCCGGTCGTTGTGGCGGGTGATGACGAGATCGCCGACGGAGGCACGGGCACCGTCGGCGAGGACGGCTTCGCGGGTGGCGTCGGTGTCGTCGTCGAGGATGCGCTCGGCTCGGGCACGGGCGTTGAGTGCGG
>JBPPMQ010000057.1:0-5544 GCA_051306135.1 Nocardioides sp.
TTCACCGCCCGTATGTCGGCCGAGCGTCCGGGGGCCACCATCGTGTTCAGCCCGGAGTTCCTGCGGGAGGGTCGGGCCCTGCACGACAACCTGCACCCGTCGCGGATCGTGGTCGGATCCCGCACCGAGGCCGGCAAACAGTTCGCCGACCTGCTGTTGGAAGGTGCCCTCGAGGCCGACGTGCCGGTGCTGCTCACCGACTCCACCGAGGCCGAGGCCATCAAACTGTTCGCCAACACCTACCTGGCGTTGCGGGTGGCCTACTTCAACGAACTCGACACCTACGCCGCTGTGCACGGCCTCGACTCCGCCCAGATCATCGAAGGTGTCGGGCTGGACCCGCGCATCGGGTCCCACTACAACAATCCGTCCTTCGGCTACGGCGGCTACTGCCTGCCCAAGGACACCAAGCAACTACAGGCCAACTACTCCGACGTCCCGCAGAACCTCATCTCCGCGATCGTGGAGGCCAACACCACCCGCAAAGACTTCGTCGCCTTCGACATCTTGAAGTCCAACCCGAAAGTGGTCGGCATCTACCGGCTCATCATGAAGTCCGGCTCCGACAACTTCCGGGAATCCTCCATCCAGGGCGTGATGAAGCGACTCAAGGGCAAGGGCGTCGAGGTGATCGTTTACGAACCCACCCTGGAGGCCGGCGAGTGGTTCCACTCCGAAGTCGTTCGCGACCTCGACGAGTTCAAAGCCCGCGCCGAAGTGATCGTCGCGAACCGGCGCACCGACCTGCTCGACGACGTCGCGGAGAAGGTCTACACCCGCGACATCTACGGCCGCGACTGACTCCGACGCCCTCGGCATTTGGCGCCATACTCGACGCCGGCGAAATTGGGTGTTGATCGTCACATTGTCAGGTGTCTATTGTGTAAACAGGTCACTCATCGTTCGCGTGGTGGGTGCTTGACACAAGGATGTGTTTCCCATGGTCTGGATGATCGTCGTCATCGCCCTGGTGGCCTGGCTCGTGGTCGGTGCTGCGGCCGCGTTCGCGGTCGGTGGTGCCTTCAACGCCAAAGACAGGATCGTGGAGCAGCCACCGATGCCGCAACCGCGTCAATCCGCTGATGGAGTGCCCACGGAGTTCGTGCCCACGGAGTTCGTGCGCCGCTGAGTTCGTGCGCCGCTGAGGGTGCACGCCCGCTGAGGTCAGTGGCCGCCGTCGCCGGCGTCCGACGACTTGCGGCCCGGCACGAAGTCCTTGCGGTCCAGTTCCGCCACCGTCGGGGCCCCGAACGCCGGCAGGCCCTCGGTGCGTCGCAGCACCGACCAGACCAACGGCACGATGAAACACATCGCCACACCGATGCCGGCGATCAGCATCGGGTGAGTCTCCTCGGTGCCCAACGGCGCCCAGCCGGCTTTGTCCAGCAACGCGAAACCGCTCATCGTCAGCACCACCACGATGCCGCGACGGATCAGCGACTGCGGCACCCGCGGAGCGATCTTGGACCCGAAGATGGTGCCGGGCACCGAACCGATCACCAGTGGGATCAGGATCTCCCAGTCCAGGCCGTGCAGCGCGATGTTGGAGATCGCTGCCGCCAACACCAGCGGCACCGCCTGCACCAGGTCGGTGCCGACCAGTTTCAGGGCGCCCAGGCCGGGGTAGAGCATCACCAGGCTGATCATGATCACCGACCCCGAGCCCACCGAGGTGATGCCGACCAGCAGCCCGCCGAGCATGCCGACCAGCAGGGTGGGGACCACCCGCACCGCCGGGTTGTCGTTGGTGTCGGCGGTCCCGCGTCGCACCTTGCGCAGATTGATGTAGAGCCGCAGCGCATAGGTGGCGGCGGCGAAGAGCAACGCGAAACCGATGCAGAGCTTGAGGATGTCCTCCAACTCTGCTGGGTCGACGATCCACGACAGCACGTGTGGACCGATCAGAGCCATCGGAATGGATCCGACCATGAGCCAGATGGCGATCGGCATGTGCGGCGCGCCCTCCCGGGCGTGCACGATCGCGCCGCCGGACTTCGAGACCGCGGCAGAGGTCAGGTCGGCGGTGACCACCGTGCTGGCGTCACCCACACCCAGGAAGATCAGCGCCGGCGTCATCAGGGCGCCACCGCCCATTCCGGTCAGGCCGACGACGATGCCCACCACGAAACCGGCAGTGACGATGCCGAGCGCGGTCATCGTGAACAGATCCATCGGGTGCACCTCTTGGTCGGCGAACAGTCCAGCGGGCACCCCGGCGACCCACGACGATGGTCTAACTCGACCAATTCAAGTGAGTTACGCGTTGCACCCAGTTTGGGAGTCTAACCCGACTACTCGACGATCTACCGAATCCGACGGGCGGTCTGATCAGAAATGGGTAGCGAAACCGCGCGGACTCCCGCGGCCCGGCCGCCTGGCCGGCGGCGTGCCGGCGGCCCGCCAGTCGGTCAGGTCACAGCGTCAGGTGGCCGGTCTGGGCCAACCCAGCGATCACGTCTGCGAGGGCGTCCTCGATGGTGCGACCGGTGGTGTCCACCCGCACGTCGGCGTCCTCGGGCTCCTCATAGGGCGAGGAGATCCCGGTGAACTCGGGAATCTCGCCGGCGCGCGCCTTGGCATACAGGCCCTTGCGGTCTCGGCGTTCGCACTCCTGGAGCGGCGTGGCCACGTGCACCAGGAAGAAGACCCCACCGGCGGTCTCGACCATGGCCCTGACCTGCTGGCGAGTCTGGTCGAAGGGAGCGATCGGGCTGCACACCGCGACTCCGCCGTGGCGGGAGATCTCGGCGGCCACCCAGCCGATGCGACGGATGTTGGTCTCCCGGTCGGCTTTGGAGAAGGTGAGGCCGGCCGACAGGTTGCGGCGCACCACGTCGCCGTCCAGTGAGGTGACGGTGCGCTCGCCCTGCTCCAGAATTCTGTCCATCAACGCCTGGGCCAGCGTCGACTTGCCCGACCCGGAGAGACCGGTGAAGAACAGCACCAGGCCCTGGCGGCCCGGTCCGGGTTGATCGAAGTCGATGACCGCGGTCATATCGTCAGGATGCTCGTCGGTGAGGTCCTCCACCACGGCGTGCAGCGCGTCATCCCCGGCATAGGCCGACATCACGGCCACACCGCGGGCATGGTCGCGCTCGGCGTCGCCGGTCGAGGCCAGCGGCACCGCGACCACCACAGCGTGGTCCAGGTGGCCGGCCGCCAGCAGGGTCGCCCGGATCAGGTTCGTGGGCGACAGGTCCGGGGTGCCGGTGCCGACTAGGGCGACCAGCACCAGTGGCCGCTGGATCGAGGCGAGGTCGGCCAACTGATTGGTGGTCAACGCATCCACGACCGGAACCCACACGTGGCCGGCGTACTCGGCGCGGGCCTGGGCCGGGGAGAGGTAGTAGCGCCGGAAGGGGCCGAACTGGGAGTGCGTCAGCGCGGTGACCTCTCCGGTCGGCCAACTCACCCGGGCCAACGGCAGCCCTTCGGGATCGACGATCTCAAGTTGGCCGTCGGCCTCGGCCTGGGCCGCCACCGTGGGGGGCAGGCTCAGGTCCAGCGGCCCCGGCAGGGCACCGGTGCCGATCAGTTCGAGGTCGTCGAGTTCCGCGGGGCTGGGGCAGTGCTGCAACACGGGGCACATCCTTCCACGGCCGCCGCCGATGTCGCAGGTGTGTCCGACCCCACACTGCTAACTGCGTGCTTGCTCTTGCAAGCGCTAACTCCAGCAAGCATACTGGTGGTATGGCCAAGCCGAAGCTCAACGTCACCAGGACCGTGGGGTCTCTGGGGGACTACCTCAGGGAGCAGCGCATCGCCGCGTCGCTCTCGCTTCGTCAACTGGCCGAACAGGCTGGGGTGTCGAATCCCTATCTCAGCCAGATCGAGCGAGGCCTGCGCAAGCCGTCAGCCGAAGTGCTTGCCCAGATCGCCAAGGGACTGCGGATCTCCGCGGAGTCGCTCTACGTCCGGGCCGGGATCCTCGATCCCGACGAGGACGCCGGCGGCTCGGTCGAGCTCGCGATTCTGGGGGATCCCCGGCTCACCGACCGTCAGAAGGAGTCCCTTCTCGACATCTACCGGTCGTTCCTCTCGCTCAGTGCTGCCGCCGTGGTCGATGAAGACCCGGCACCCGGCACACAACTCGAACCACCCGTCGCACAACTCGAATCGGAGTGAACTCTCATGCCCAAGATCGCCCTGCCCAAGATGGAACTGCCCAAGATGGAACTGCCCAAGGTCGACGTGAAGCCGATCTACACCGGTGCCGTCGACTTCGCCAAGGAGACCGCCACCTCGGTCTCCAAGCTGGTTGAGGACTACAAGTCCAAAGCGTCCGGCTACAAGGACGACGCGACAGCCAGGTTCACCTCCGGCGTGGAAGGCATCCAGGCCGACGCGAAGGCGCTGCCGACCAAGGCCAAGGCCGCCTACACCGCCGGCTACGAAGATCTCACCAAGCGTGGCGAGGTGCTGGTCGCCAAGTTCCGTGGCGGCACCGCCGACGCCGTCGAGGATGTCGCCGAGACCGTGACCGCCAAGGTCGACGAGGTGGCCAAGGTCGTCAGCGAGACGGTGGCCCCCGCTGCGAAGGCCCCGGTGGCGAAGAAGGCCCCCGCGGCGAAGAAGGCTCCGGCCGCGAAGAAGGCCCCGGCAGCGAAGACAACCACTGCGAAGACGACTCCGTCAGTGAAGAAGACCCCTGCAGTGAAGAAGGCCCCGGCCAAGAAAGCGGTCTGAGCTCCTGAGCTCGTCGTAACGGGCAAATGGCCGGTGAAATCGTTGATTTCACCGGCCATTTGCCCGTTACGACGGATGTGGTTACGACGAATGTGGTCAGTAGGCGCCGCGAGAACTGAGCACCGCACCGAGAGTGCGGAACAAGATCGAGAGGTCCTGCACCATCGACCAGTTGTCGACGTAGTAGACGTCCAGTCTGATCGCGTCCTCCACCGAGAGATCGTTGCGCCCGGACACCTGCCAGAGACCGGTCATGCCGGGCCGCACCCGAAGCCGCCGCGCGGTGGTGTCGTCATACATGTCGACCTCGGCCTGCACCTGCGGTCGCGGGCCGACCAGACTCATGTCGCCCAAGAAGACGTTGAACAACTGTGGGAGCTCATCGATCGAGAACCGCCGCAACCAACGTCCGGGCTTGGTGATGCGCGGGTCGTCCCTCATCTTGAAGAACAACGCGTCCGCGCCCTGCTCCTGTTGCAGTCGAGCCACCAAACTCTCCGCGTTCGCCACCATGGTGCGGAACTTGAAGCAGCCGAACTCCTGCCCGTGGAGCCCCACGCGCCTCTGGCGGAAGAAGATCGCGCCACCATCGTGCACTTTCACTCGTAGAGCCGCGAAAATCAGGATCGGCGAGGTCAACAAGATCAACGCCCCGGCACCGACGACGTCGAAGGTGCGTTTGGACCAGGCCCCGGCCAGAGCCCAGCGGGGCGGCTCCAGATGCACTAGCGGCAGTCCGCCGACCGCCCGATGCCTGACCCGCTCCGCGGAGATGTCAGTCATCGAGATCGCCACCACCAACTGCACCGCATGGTCCTCCAGGGCCCACATCCACTGCCGCAACTGCTCGGCCGAGCG
>JBPPMQ010000102.1:0-27203 GCA_051306135.1 Nocardioides sp.
GTGCCGTCGGCCGAGAGGACCTCGACGTTGAGGCACAGGGACTGCATCTCCTTGACGAGAACCTTGAACGACTCCGGAATGCCCGAGTCAGGGATGTTCTCGCCCTTGACGATGGCTTCGTAGACCTTGACGCGACCAGGCACGTCGTCGGACTTGATGGTCAACAACTCCTGGAGCGCGTAGGCGGCGCCATACGCTTCCATCGCCCAGACCTCCATCTCTCCGAATCGCTGGCCCCCGAACTGGGCCTTACCGCCCAGCGGCTGCTGGGTGATCATCGAGTAGGGGCCGGTCGAACGGGCGTGGATCTTGTCGTCGACCAAGTGGTGCAGCTTCAAGATGTACATGTAGCCCACCGAGACCGGAGCCGGGAACGGCTCACCGGAGCGACCGTCGAACAGGTTGGCCTTTCCGGTCGCGTCGATCATCCGGTCGCCGTCGCGGTTCGGCAACGTGGCACCGAGCAGGCCGATGATCTCGTCCTCCTTGGCACCGTCGAACACCGGCGTGGCCAACTTGGAGTTGGCGGCGGCCTTCTCGGCACCGATCTTGATCAGGCGCTGCTTCCACTCGGAGTTGTCGGGGTCGCCGGACAGGTTGATGTCCCATCCCTGCTTGCCGAGCCAACCGAGGTGGAGCTCCAGGATCTGACCGATGTTCATCCGACGCGGCACGCCCAGCGGGTTGAGCACGACGTCGACCGCGGTGCCGTCCTCCATGAAGGGCATGTCCTCGATCGGCAGGATCTTGGCGATGACACCCTTGTTGCCGTGGCGACCGGCGAGCTTGTCGCCGACCGAGATCTTGCGCTTCTGGGCAACATAGACGCGGACCAGTTGGTTCACGCCCGGAGGCAACTCGTCGCCGTCCTCGCGGTCGAAGACGCGCACCCCGATCACCGTTCCGGACTCGCCGTGCGGCACCTTCATCGACGTGTCGCGCACCTCGCGGGCCTTCTCACCGAAGATGGCGCGCAGCAGGCGCTCCTCGGGGGTCAACTCGGTCTCCCCCTTCGGGGTGACCTTGCCGACCAGGATGTCACCGGTGGTCACCTCGGCGCCGATGCGGATGATGCCCCGCTCGTCGAGGTCGGCCAGGCCCTCCTCGGAGACGTTGGGGATGTCCCGGGTGATCTCTTCGGGGCCGAGCTTGGTGTCGCGAGCGTCGACCTCGTGCTCCTCGATGTGGATCGAGGTCAGGACGTCCTCTTGAACCAGACGCTGGCTCAAGATGATGGCGTCCTCGTAGTTGTGACCCTGCCACGGCATGAAGGCGACCAACAGGTTGGTGCCCAGCGCCATCTCGGCGTTGTCGGTGCACGGACCGTCGGCGATCGGAGACCCGACCTCGACCCGGTCACCGGTCGAGACCAGTGGACGCTGGTTGATGGCGGTGCCCTGATTGGAGCGACGGAACTTGCTCAACCGGTAGGTGGTGTAGGTGCCGTCGTCGTTCATCGTCTCGATGAAGTCGGCGGTGACCTCCTTGACCACACCGGCGGTGTGGGCGGTGACCACGTCGCCGGCGTCGACGGCGGCGCGGTACTCCACGCCGGTGCCCACGATCGGGCTGTCGGACTTGATCAGCGGCACAGCCTGACGCTGCATGTTGGCACCCATCAGGGCGCGGTTGGCGTCGTCGTGCTCCAGGAACGGGATCAGCGCGGTGGCGACCGACACCATCTGACGCGGGCTGACGTCCATGTAGTCGACGTCGGGAGCCGCGATCTCGGCCACCTCACCGTCCGCCTGGCGAACCAGGACCCGGTCGGAGACGAACTTGCCCTTGGCGTCCAGGACGGCGTTGGCCTGGGCGATCACGAAACGGGATTCGTCGTCGGCCGTCAGGTAGTCGATGCGGTCGGTGACCACGCCGTTGTCGACCCGGCGATAGGGCGTCTCCACGAAACCGAACGGGTTGATCCGGGCGTAGGACGCCAACGAACCGATCAGGCCGATGTTGGGACCTTCAGGGGTCTCGATCGGGCACATCCGGCCGTAGTGCGAGGGGTGCACATCTCGGACCTCCATGCCGGCACGGTCACGGGACAGACCTCCGGGACCCAACGCGTTGAGTCGACGCTTGTGCGTCAGGCCCGCGATCGGGTTGGTCTGGTCCATGAACTGGCTCAGCTGGGAGGTGCCGAAGAACTCCTTCAGCGCTGCCACCACGGGACGGATGTTGATCAGCGACTGCGGGGTGATGGCCTCCACGTCCTGAGTCGTCATCCGCTCACGGACCACGCGCTCCATCCGGGCCAGACCGGTGCGCAACTGGTTCTGGATCAACTCACCCACGGTGCGGATACGACGGTTGCCGAAGTGGTCGATCTCGTCGGCGTTGACCTCTGTCGCCGACTCGGCGGCCTCGTCGAGGACCACCGAGGTCTCGCCGGCATGCAGAGCGACGATGTACTTGATCGCGGCCACGATGTCGTCGACGGTCAGCGTCTGCTGGTCGAACGCCTGAGTCAGGCCGAGCTTCTTGTTCACCTTGTAGCGCCCGACCTTGGCGAGGTCGTACCGCTTGGGGTTGAAGTAGTAGTTGTTCAGCAGCGTCTGGGCAGCCTCTTCGGTCGGCGGCTCGCCGGGACGGAGTTTGCGGTAGATGTCGAGCAGCGCGTCACGCTGGGTCTCGGTGTTGTCCTTCTCCAGGGTGAGCATCATCGACTCGTACTGGCCGAACTCCTCACGGATCTGCTCGTTGGTCCAGCCCAGCGCCTTGAGCAGCACGGTGACGTTCTGCTTGCGCTTGCGGTCCAGGCGCACGCCGACCATGTCGCGCTTGTCGATCTCGAACTCCAACCACGCACCACGGCTCGGGATGAGCTTGGCGGTGTAGATGTCCTTGTCGGAGGTCTTGTCCGCGGAGCGCTCGAAGTACACACCGGGGCTGCGGACCAACTGCGACACCACGACACGCTCGGTGCCGTTGATGATGAAGGTGCCCTTGTCGGACATGAGCGGGAAGTCGCCCATGAAGACGGTTTGACCCTTGATCTCACCGGTCTCGTTGTTGGTGAACTCAGCAGACACGTAGAGAGGTGCGGAGTAGGTGAAGTCCTTCTCTTTGCACTCCTCGACGGTGTACTTCGGGTCGTAGAAGACCGGGTTCTCAAACGAGAGCGACATCGTCTCGGAGAAGTCTTCGATGGGCGAGATCTCGGCGAAGATCTCTTCGAGCCCGGACCGGTCCGAAACATCCTCACCGGCAGCCCGGCGAGCGGCGACCCGCTCCGCGTGGGCCTCGTTGCCGACCAGCCAGTCGAAACTGTCGGTCTGCAGGGCAAGAAGTTGGGGAAGTTCGAGGGGCTCGTTGATCTTTGCGAACGAAATGCGGGAGGCGGAGCTGCGCGCGGCCAAGAGTGATCCTTTGTCAGGTTCGCTGGTGGGGAAACGCCACCCACCACGAACTCAGCCAACCGGAAGGCCGAAACGCATATGAGGGCAGACGCAAAGACCCACGATAGCGCATGTTCCAGCGCACGACAACACGGAGGGCCCAAAAACTGGGAGACTCCGCGACGATCATGCGCGCCGCGACGCCCCGGGTCAAGCGAAACGCCCAAACTCGCAGCCCCGGAGTACCGGATCGTGACCCCGCTCGACAGCGTGAGAACGACCCACGGGGCGTGGCCGACCGAGGATCACGGCGGGGGATGGGCTGGTCGGTGAGGTGCACCGAGACGCAACTGCAAAGCGCGGCTGCAAAGCGCGACTGTGGGCGGCTGTCGCGTTGACAGCCGCCCACAGGCGGGTTGCCCCGAAGGGCGAGGCACCCCCGGAGGGGCACCGCAATCGGACTACAGCGTCACTTGACGGTGACGGTGGCGCCAACAGCCTCGAGGGACTCCTTGGCCTTGTCCGCAGCTTCCTTGGTGGCCTTCTCCAGGACAGTCTTCGGAGCGGCCTCAACGAGGTCCTTGGCCTCCTTCAGGCCGAGGCTGGTGAGGGCACGCACCTCCTTGATGACGTTGATCTTCTTGTCGCCGGCGGCCTCGAGGACGACGTCGAACTCGTCCTGCACAGCAGCGGCCTCCTCGCCGGCGCCAGCGCCGCCAGCGGCGGGAGCAGCGGCAACGGCGACAGGAGCAGCGGCGGTGACGCCGAAGGTCTCCTCGAACTCCTTCACGAACTCGGAGAGCTCGATGAGGGTCATCTCCTTGAAAGCGTCAAGGAGCTCGGTGGTGGTGAGCTTCGCCATGATGGCGTTCCTTCCTTTGTGGCCGGTTGACCGGCGGTTTGGGTGTTGAGTCCCGGGGCCGGTCAGGCCTCGGTGGTGGTTGCTTCCTCAGTGGCCTCGGCGCCAGGCGCCTCGACCTCGTCGGCGGGTGCCTCGTCGGCCGGCGCCTCTGCGGCGGCCTCGGGGGCGGTGGTCTCCTCAGCAGCGGCCGGCGTACCGGCGCCACCTGCGAGGACCGACGGGTCCTCGGCAGCCTTGGCTTCCAGGGCGCCGACGAGTCGGGCGGCCTGGGCAAGCGGAGCGTTGAGGAGGTAGACGGCCTGGGAGAGCGAGGCCAGCATTGCGCCGGCCAGCTTGCCCATGAGCACCTCACGCGACTCGAGGTCGGCCAACTTGGCCACCTCTGCCGCGGTCAGCGTCTTGCCGTCGAGAACGCCACCCTTGATAACCAGGGTGGGGTTCGCCTTGGCGAAGTCACGCAGCCCCTTGGCCGCCTCGACGACGTCGCCCTTGATGAAGGCGATCGCGGTCGGGCCGGTCAGGAGGTCGTCGAAGCCGTTGATGCCCGCCTCGTTGGCGGCCAGCTTGGCCAGCGTGTTCTTGACCACGGCATAGTTGGCGTTCGCACCGAGCGAGCGGCGCAGATCCTGCAGCTGCTTCACGGTGAGACCGCGGTATTCGGTCAGGACGGCACCGGCGGCGGCGCTGAACTCGTCAGCGATCTCCGCAACGGCGGCCTGTTTGTCTGCCCGCGCCATGGGTCTCCTTCTCTCTTTCGAACGGACCCCCGGCGGTGACTGCCCCGGACATGACGAACGCCCCGAGCGCAGGCTCAGGGCGTGACGCCGGATCTCTCCGGCTGCTCTGCTCACCTGCGCGGGTCGTCCGCTGGCGCGGAGCCTTCGACCGGATTCACATCCGGCGACCGGCGGTCTTTGGTTTCAACGAGAACACTAGGCCGAAGCGCGGTGACGGCCAAATCCTCGGCGACCGAGCCAAATTTTCGGTCGAAAATGGGACTCGACCCGCCGTCTCGTGGTGAACTTGAGGCGTGGACCCGCAACTGCACGTCATGTCGTCGGTCATCGACCGTGTGAACGAGCGCGCCCGGACCGGGGTCGACAATCCCCAGATCTGGCCGACCGGATTCCCGATCCTCGACGAAGTCCTCGACGGCGGATTCCGAGCCGGCAACCTGATCCTGCTGGCCGGCCCCGCCGGTCAAGGCAAGACCACCATGTCGCTCCAGATCGCCCGCAACGCGGCGGCACAAGGACGGGCGGTGGCTTACTTCTGCTACGAACACGACCCTGACGTGCTGCTTCAGAAGTTCGTGTCACTGGAGGTGGGCGAACTCTACGACCACCATGCTCCGAACCAGGACGTGGTGCGGCGAGTGTTCGAGAACACCGAGGCCACCCCCGGCGGCCTGGAGACCCGACTGATGGAGAACCCTCCGATCGCCGAGGCGTTCCGTTACCTGCTCAAGTACGAGAACAACCTCTACATCCACCGCTCCACCGGCTCCACAACGACCCACGAGGTCATCTACAACGCGGTCCAGGAAGTCATGCAGCACTGCGGTCAGCCGCCGTTGGTGATCATCGACTACCTGCAGAAGGTCAAGGTCGACGGTGGTCTGGTCGAGGACGAACGGGTGACCCTGACCGTCGAGGCCCTCAAGGACATGGCGATCACCCTGCACGTGCCGGTGCTCGCCCTCTCCGCCGCCGACAAAGAAGGCTTGCAGGCAGGCAAGCGGATGCGTGCCCAACACCTGCGCGGGTCGACCGCCCTGGCGTACGAGTGCGACGTCATGCTCATCATCAACTCTAAGTACGACGTGGTCTCGCGCCAGCACCTGGACTACGGCGCCTCCAACCTGGAGCGGTATAAGAGTTTCTCGGTGGTTTCGGTGGAGAAGAACCGCAACGGTCGCGCCGGCATCGACATGGAGTTCAAGAAACGCTTCGAACAGAACCGCTTCGAGACCGACGGCTCAGTCGTCAAGGACACCTTGGTCGACGAGCGTCTCGTCTTGGAGTGACAGCTCCGCACAGGCCGAAGGTTCGCGGGATCCGGCGTGGCCCGGGCGCCACTCCTGTGGGACCATGAGGCACGTGACCGCCCCACTGTCGTCGCTGTCCCCCGCCGAGCTCGCGGACGTCCTGGTCGGACTCCGCTCCGAGTACGACGACCTGGTCGCCAAGGGGCTCTCCCTCGACCTGACGCGTGGCAAGCCGGCCCCCGACCAACTCGATCTCTCCAACGACCTGCTGCACCTGCCGTCGGGCTTCACCAGCCCCAGCGGTGTGGACGTGCGCAACTACGCCGGTCTCGAGGGCCTGATCGAGTTGCGTCGCATCTTCGCCGAGCTTCTCGGGGTCGAGGTCGACCAACTCATCTGCGGCGGCAACTCCTCGCTGACGATGATGCACGAAGTCATCTCGTTCATGATGCTCCACGGCGGGCCGGGATCCGAGAGCCCCTGGGCTGCGCAGTCCCAGATCAGGTTCATCTGTCCGGTGCCCGGCTACGACCGGCACTTCGCGATGCTGGAGGACTTCGGCATCGACATGGTCACCGTCCCGCTGCTCGACGACGGGCCGGACGTCGACGCTGTCCGAGAGTTGCTCGCCGACCCGTGCGTCAAAGGCATGTGGCTCGTGCCGACCTACGCCAACCCGACCGGCTCGGTCACCTCGGTCGAGGTGGCCGCCGAGCTCATGGCGCTCCCGGCCGCAGCGCCGGACTTCCGGATCTTCTGGGACAACGCCTATGCCCTGCACCACCTCACCGACGCCGAGACCAAGACGGCCGACCCGCTGAGCCTCGCCGCTGCGTCGGGCAACCCCGACCGACCGATCGTCTTCGCCTCGACCTCGAAGATCACCTTCGCGGGTGCCGGCGTCGCCGTGCTCGCGGCGTCGGCTGCCAACAAGGCCTGGTTCCTGCAGCACCTCGCGTTCGCCTCGATCGGGCCCGACAAGGTCAACCACCTGCGCCACGTCGAGTTCTTCGGCGACGCCGACGGGGTCCGGGCCCACATGCGCAAGCACAAGGAGCTCATCGCGCCGAAGTTCGCGGCCGTCCAGGCCGCCCTGTCGGCGCGACTAGACGGCCTCGAGGTCGCGACCTGGTCCGACCCGAAGGGCGGCTACTTCGTCAACCTCGACGTGCTGCCGGGCACGGCCAAGCGGGTCGTCGAGCTGGCCAAGGACGCCGGCATCGCGTTGACCCCGGCCGGGGCGTCCTTCCCGCACGGCGACGACCCCGCCGAGACCAACATCCGGCTCGCCCCGACCTTCCCGACTCTCGAAGCCGTCGAGACCTCCATGGCCGGGGTCGCCCTGTGTGTCGCCCTCGCCGCCGCAGAGAAGCTCAGCGCCTGAACAACCATTGCCTTCGCCCAAATGCAAATGCACCGAGCCGGCGCGGATCTCGACTTCGCGTCGACACTTCGCGCCGGCTCGGCGGTGAACCAGATCAGGCTCAGGCCTCGTCGTCCTCGGTGATGTCCTTGGTCCGGTTGGGGTCAACCAGAATGCCAGGGCCCATCGTGGTGGAGAGCGAAACCTTCTTGATGTAGCGGCCTTTGGAGGACGCCGGCTTCAAACGAAGCACCTCTTCCAGCGCGGCGGCGTAGTTCTCCGCCAACTGGGCCTCGGAGAAGGAAGCCTTCCCGATGATGAAGTGCAGGTTGGCGTGACGGTCCACCCGGAACTCGATCTTGCCGCCCTTGATGTCGTTGACAGCCTTCGCCACGTCCGGAGTCACGGTGCCGACCTTCGGGTTCGGCATCAGTGAACGCGGGCCGAGCACGCGGCCCAGGCGGCCGACCTTGCCCATCATGTCCGGGGTCGCAACCACGGCGTCGAAGTCCAGCCAACCCCCGGCGACCTTCTCGATGAGCTCCTCGCCACCGACGAAGTCGGCGCCGGCCTCGCGGGCCGCCTCCGCCTTCTCGGCGTTGGCGAAGACGAGCACCCGAGCAGTCTTGCCGGTGCCGTTGGGCAGGTTCACGGTGCCGCGAACCATCTGGTCGGCCTTGCGGGGGTCGACGCCGAGTCGCATGACGACGTCGACGGTCTCGTCGAACTTCTTCTTCGAGGAGGCCTTGGCGATCTTGATCGCCGCGAGCGGGCTGTAGGACTCTTCCTTCGAGAAGGTCTCGGCCGCGGCACGGTAAGTCTTGCTGCGCTGCATGTCAGTCTTCCTCTCAGGCCTCGACCGTGACGCCCATCGACCGGGCGGTGCCCTCCACGATTTTCATCGCGGCGTCGATGTCGTTGGCGTTCAGGTCGGGGAGCTTGGTCGTCGCGATATCGCGCACCTGGTCACGGGTCAGCTTGCCGACCTTGTCCGTGTGCGGCACGCTCGACCCCTTGGCGAGGCCAGCGGCCTTCTTGATGAGTTCGGCGGCCGGCGGGGTCTTGGTGATGAACTGGAAAGAACGATCTTCGTAGATCGTGATCTCGACCGGGATGACGTTGCCGCGCATGGACTCGGTCTGGGCGTTGTACGCCTTGCAGAACTCCATGATGTTGACGCCGTGCGGACCGAGCGCGGTTCCGACCGGCGGCGCGGGCGTCGCAGCGCCCGCCTGTAGCTGCACCTTCACCAGGGCAGCAATCTTCTTCTTCGGAGGCATGTGCCTCTTCTCCTTCTCTTCGTGGTCATGACGAGGAGTACGGCGTACTCCCCTGCCACTGAGCTCCCGCCGACGTGAGTCGGCGGGGCCTGAATCAGACCTTGCTGATGTCGGCGAAGCTCAGCTCGACCGGGGTTTCCCGGCCGAAGATTTCGACGAGGGCCCGCACCTTCTGGCCCTCAGCATTGATTTCGGTGATTGTCGCGTGCAAGGTGGCGAACGGTCCACCGACCACCATGACCGAGTCGCCCTCGCTGAAGTCAGCGACCTGGATCGGCTTCTTGGCCGTTGCGGCGTTGCCTCGACCCGTGCTGGTGCCGGCCGCGATCGCGGCGGCCTCAGCTTCGGCCTCGAACTGCGGCTGGAGCCAGTTGACGACCTCGTCGATGGTCAACGGCACCGGCTGGTGGCTGTGCCCGACGAATCCGGTCACCGACGGGGTGTGACGCACCGCCGACCACGACTCGTCGGTCAGGTCCATGCGGACCAACACGTAGCCGGCGAAACGAGTCTGGTTGACCGTCTTGCGCTGGCCGTTCTTGATCTGGGCGACGTCCTCGGTGGGGACGATCACCTCATAGATGTAGTCCTCCATGTTCAGGGAGTTGATGCGGTTCTCAAGGTTGGACTTGACCCGCTTCTCCATGCCGGAGTAGGTGTGCACGACATACCAGTCCCCGGCCTGCATGAGCAGTTCGTCGCGGAAGGCCTCGAGCGGGTCGACCTCGACTTCCGGGGTCTGATCCACCTCGACGGTCTCCTCAGTGGCCTCATCGGCCAGGGCCTCGTCGGTCAGTTCGACATCCGCCACGTCAACATCCGTGGCGGTGGTGTCGTTGTCGTCCACCATTACTCTCCTACCTCAGCCTTCGGCTCGTCCGCCGAAGATCGCGAAAGCCGCACGGCCGAAGCCCAGATCGAGCACCGAGACGAGCGCCATCATGACAAGAACGAAGACCAGGACCACGAAGAAGTAGGTGCGCAATTGCTCCTGGGTCGGCCAGACGACCTTGCGCAGTTCGGCGACCACCTGACGGATGAACGTCACCGGGCCGGTGCGCTGCTTGGTCTGCTCCACCATCTTCTCCTTCGCTGTCGTGTCTTGCAGGGCACGAGGGACTTGAACCCCCAACCTTCGGTTTTGGAGACCGATGCTCTGCCAGTTGAGCTAGTGCCCTCCGGTGGCCTACACCCCCATCTGGGGCATGCCGAAGCATCTGGCGAAACCACCAATCGGGAAGCATACGGGGAGGGGGCCAGCGCCGTCGAACCGAGGCGTGCCAAGGTAGGGCCGTGGATCGGCACCGCGACGTATCGGCCCTGCCGAAAGCGCACCTCCACCTCCACTTCACCGGTTCGATGCGCCACGCGACTCTGCTCGAGCTCGCCGAGCGCGACGGCATCGTGCTCCCCGACTCGCTGGTGGAGGACTGGCCACCGCAGCTCAGCGCGGCCGACGAGAAGGGCTGGTTCCGGTTCCAGCGCCTGTACGACGTGGCGCGCTCGGTGCTGCGTACGCCCGACGACATACGCCGACTGGTGGTGGAGGCGGCCGAGGACGACGTCCGCGACGGCGGGCGCTGGCTCGAGATCCAGGTCGACCCGAGTGGCTACGCCGCGCGGTTCGGCGGGATCACGGAGTTCACCGAGCTGGTGCTCGACTGCGTGCGCGACGCCACCGAGCGCACCGGGCTCGGCATCGCCGTGGTGATCGCGGCCAACCGCACCCGCCACCCCCTCGACGCCCGTACGCTGGCCCGGCTCGCCGCGCAGTACGCCGGTCGCGGAGTGGTCGGCTTCGGGCTGTCCAACGACGAGCGCCGCGGGCGCACCGAGGACTTCGCCCCGGCCTTCCAGATCGCCGTGCGGGCCGGACTGCTGCTCGTCCCCCACGGCGGCGAGCTGCGCGGGGCCGACCACGTCCGCGCCTGCCTCGACAGCCTCGGGGCGCAGCGGCTGGGACACGGCGTACGCAGCGCGGAGGACCCGGAGCTGCTCGACCGGATCGTCGAGGCCGGGATCGCGCTCGAGGTGTGCCCGGTCTCCAACGTCTCGTTGGGCGTCTACTCCGACCTCACCTCGGTGCCGCTCCCCCAGCTGCTCGCCGCGGGCGCCACCGTCGCGCTCGGCGCGGACGACCCACTCCTCTTCGGCTCGCAGCTGGCCGGCCAGTACGCCACTATGCGCGCCGCCCACGACCTCGACGACGCGACCCTCGCCCGGCTGGCCGAGATGTCCTTCGCGGCCTCGCGGGCCCCGTCCGACGTGGTCGAGGCGGCCCGCCGCGACATCGCCGCCTGGCTCGCCTAGATATCTGAGGACGTGGTGCACGGCATGACGGCGTTTCCACGTTCACCACGTCCTCAGGTATGTCCTAGAGGGCGCAGCCGACCGTCACGGGCTCGTTGACCAGGCGGACCCCGAAGCGCGACTCGACGCCGTCGCGCACCTCGCGGGCGAGGGTCAGCAGCTCGTCGGTCGTGGCGCCTCCCCGGTTGGTGAGGGCGAGCGTGTGCTTAGTCGAGAGCGACACCCGCTCGCCCGCAGCCGGGCTCGTCCAGCCCTTCGCGAAGCCCGCGTGCTCGATCAACCACCCGGCGCTGGACTTCACGGTGCCGTCGGGCTGCTCCCACCGCGGCGCGTCGGCGGGCAGCGCCGCGGCCTGGTCGGCCGTGAGGAACGGGTTGGTGAAGAACGAGCCCGCGCTCCACGTGTCGTGGTCCTCGGCATCGAGGACCATCCCCTTGGCCCGCCGCAGGCCCAGGACGGCCGACCGGACGTCGGCGAGGGGAGCCCGACCGCCGTCGGCCACGCCCAGAGTGCGGGCGAGCTCGGCGTAGCGGACGGGAGCACCCAGCGTGCCCTGGCGGAACTGGAAGGTGACGTCGAGGACGACGTGACGGCCCGGGTCGACCTTGAACCGGCTGGATCGGTAGCCGAACTGGCACTCGGAGGCGGCGAAGGTGCGTACGCCGCGGAGCGTGCGGTCCCACACCCGCACCCGGGCGATGGTCTGGGCGACCTCCTGGCCGTAGGCGCCGACGTTCTGGATCGGCGTCGCGCCGACGGAGCCCGGGATGCCGGACAGCGCCTCGATCCCGACCCAGTGCCGCTCGACGGCCTCGGCCACGACGCCGTCCCACCCCTCGCCGG
Organism: Nocardioides sp.; assembly: GCA_051306135.1. GTDB lineage: Bacteria > Actinomycetota > Actinomycetes > Propionibacteriales > Nocardioidaceae > Nocardioides. The sequence goes on from JBPPMQ010000102.1 coordinate 11,987, forward strand.
CGGCGATCGTCACGGTCGCCCCCGAGCACGAGGGATCGCCGGAGGCGTCCACGTCCGCACTGATCCCGGTGGTGGCGACCTGGACGACACGGCCCTCGAAGCCGGCGTCCGCGACGACCAGGTTGGATCCGCCGGCAAGGACCAGCACGGGCGTGCCGATCGCATCCGCCTCGGAGACCGCAGCGACCAGCTCGGCCTCGGTGGTCGCGCGCACCCACTCGCGTCCGGGACCGCCGAGGCGCAGCGTCGTGTGGTCCCGGAGATCGGGCACCGGGTCAGGCACGGGCGGCGTGCCTGACGACGGCCTTCGGCATGCCCAGCACCCTCTGGCCCTCGCAGGTGACCTCGAGGGCGAGGGTGACCAGGCCGTCGCCGACGGACTTCACCGTTCCGCCGACCACGACCTCCGCGCCGCCCTCGGCCGGCACCACGACGGGGCTGGTGAACTTCGCCCCGAGATCGACGATCTCGGCTCCTGCGGTCCACTCGGCCACGGCCCGGCCGACCAGGGCCAGGGTGTACATCCCGTGGGCGATGACGCCGGGCAGGCCGACGCTCCGGGCGACGTCCTCGTCCTGGTGGATCGGGTTGTGGTCGCCGCTCGCGTGGGCGTACGCCACCAGGTCGGCGCGGGTGACGGTGAAGGTCCTCGGCTCGAGGACGTCGTCCGCTTCGAGGGTGCTCATGCGGCACCTCCCGAGTGGACGAGGGTCGCCTTGCCTGTGCACACGACCGCGCCGGTGGCGTCGGTGATCTCGCTCGTCGTGGCGATGATGTCGGCTCCGCCGATCTGGCGCAGGCCGGTGACCGTCAGCGTCGCGCTCAGCTCGTCACCCGCGGCCAGCGGACGTGCGTACGCGAAGCGCTGCTCGCCGTGGACGATACGGTGCAGGTCGATGTTCTCGGCGTCGAGGAACGCCTGCATGGCGGCGAAGGCCAGCACGATCGGGAAGGTCGGCGGCACGGACTCCCCCGGGTGGCCGACGGCGGCGGCGAAGGTGGCGACCCGGTCGGGGGTGACGGTCAGCGGCGCCGGAGCGGGGAACTCACGCCCCACCAGCGAGGGGTCGACAGGCATGTCACGACCCTAGCCGGGCGCGAGGGACGAGCGGAAACACAGCGACCCGTCCGAGGTGAACGGACGGGTCGGGCGTATCGGAGCTGGGCGTCAGCGGGTCTCGCGGTGCGCGGTGTGGTTGCGGCAACGCGGGCAGAACTTCTTCAGCTCGATGCGGTCGGGGTCGTTGCGACGGTTCTTCTTGGTGATGTAGTTGCGCTCCTTGCACTCGGTGCACGCGAGCGTGATCTTGGGGCGAACGTCAGAAGACTTGCTGGCCATGGGAGAACCTTCTCGTTGCTGGGTGGTGCGGGGTGAGGCTTGCTGAGACTGTCGGTGTAGCGGGGGCGGGACTCGAACCCGCGACACCACGATTATGAGCCGTGTGCTCTAACCACCTGAGCTACCCCGCCGCGGAGGCCGGACGCCCCCGGTGGGGAAATCCGATCCAGAGCCCCTTTACGGAATCGAACCGTAGACCTTCTCCTTACCATGGAGACGCTCTGCCGACTGAGCTAAAGGGGCAACGACGGAGAACGATACACACGCTCACACCGCGATGAGAAATCGGCTCCGGAGCGCCCTCCGGCCGCGTCTCAGACCGCCTCCGCAGCACGCTGGATCCGGGGCCGGCCGGGCCTCGCCGCGCCGGCGAAGCCGAACTCCGAGGGCTGGGTCTTGCCGAGGGGATCAGCCCGGCTCGGCGCGGGCCCGGTCGTAAGCGGCGTGTGCCACGGCGCCGAGGTCGGCGTCGACCCCGCTGCACCTGTTCGTCTGACGTCAGGAGGCGCAGCCTCGGCGGTGGCATCCCTCGAGGTGGTCGTCGACGAGGCCGATGGCCTCCATCAGGGCGTACATCGTGGTCGGTCCGACGTGGGCGAAGCCGGCCTTCTTGAGGGCCCGGGACAGCGCGAGGGACTCGGGGGAGGTGGTCGGGACGTCTGCCGTCGTACGCGGCGCGGGCGGCGGCTCCGGCCGGAAGGACCAGAGGAACGCCTCCAGCCCGCCGCGCTCTCGCAGGGCGACGGTCGCGCGGGCGTTGGCGATCGCGGCGTCGACCTTGCGGCGGTTGCGCACGATGCCGGCGTCGGCCATCAGCCGCTCCACGTCGTCGTCCCCGAAGCCCGCAACAGTGTCGGCGTCGAATCCCGCGAAGGCGGCGCGGAAGTTGTCGCGCTTGTTGAGGATCGTGAGCCACGAGAGACCCGACTGGAACGCCTCGAGCGTCAGCCGCTCGAGGTGCGCGGCCTCCCCGGAGACCCGCATGCCCCACTCGGTGTCGTGGTAGGAGAGGTTCACCGGATCGCCGGTGCCCCACGGGCAGCGGGCGACTCCGTCGTCGCCCACCACCGCCCTCGCGCCCGCGCTCATGAGGGCATCCTCGCCCACCGGACCGACAGTGCCGTTGACCTCGGCGTGCGCGAGGCCCATCCGGTGGGTGCGCAGGTAGGTCGCGTAGCCACCGATGTCAGCGATCAGCGGCGCGGCGGTCAGGAGTCGGAACGGTCGGGGTCGTAGCGGTCCAGCAGCTGGTCGACCTCGAGGGAGGCCTCCCGCGCGCTGGGGGTGTAGCCGAGGACGACGGCCAGGAAGTGCTCGGAGGCCAGGGTCCGCAGCCGTGAGTCTGCGGTCGCGACGACGGTGGCGGTGCGCGCGCTGCGACGGAGCAGGGCGATCTCGCCGAAGCCCTCGCCCGGCCCGAGCGAGGCGATGACCCGGCCCTCGCCGACCACGTCCACGGCCCCCGACTCGACGACGTAGTAGCGGTCCCCGAGGTCGCCGCGCTCGAAGACGGTGGTGCCGGCGGGTACGTCGACGACCTCGAGGCCGCGAGCGAGCTGCTCGACGGAGGGCAGCGGGAGCGTACGCAGCATCGGCACGCGCTGGAGCAGCCCGACCACCTCGTCGTGCAGGCCCACGGTGCCGTCGAGGGCGCGCAGCCGCCACCACGAGGCAGCGGCCAGGAGCGGGCAGAGCAGGCCGACGGCGACCAGGGCCGGGCGCAGTCCCCACTCACCGACGATCCACGACGCGGCCAGCGCCCCCACGCCGATCGAGACGGCCACCAGACTCTCCAGCACACCGAAGACCCGGGCAAGCACCGCGTCGGGAGCCATCCGGCCCAGCAGCGTGAAGCCGGCGACGTCGATGAGCGCGTTGCCCACCCCGATCAGCGCCATGAAGACGAGGGCGGGCAGGTCGTGGGGCAGGAGACCGACCAGGGCGAGCGGGAGTCCCCACAGCGTGACCCCCACGGCGAACCAGGCACCGCGGCGACGGGTGCCCACGAGGAGCGAGGCCGCCAGCGAGCCGGCCACCGCGCCGACTCCCACCGCCGTCTGGGCGCGGTCGCCCGCAACCGCGACCTGGCCCTGGCAGCAGCCCGACGAGGCCGAGGGCCGTCCCTCCCCTTCGCGGTAGGCCACGATGCCGAGCGCGACGGTGAAGGCCCACTCCGCGGTCCAGGCGCCCAGGAAGCTCAGCTGGGCCCGGCGAAGGTCAGGGTTGCGGGCAGCGTCCTCCCCCATCGTTCGACTGTAGGACCGCGACGGGCCCTGCGTCCCTCGCGGAGCCCCATCCGATGGGTCGAGAAAGGTCGAAGGATCGGCGGGCTCAGTGGCGCTGCTTGAGCCTGACGTTCGGCAGCTCGGGTGCCGGGATCGGCGGGAGGTCGAGGTCGACCCGGCCGAAGCGGCCGCCCGCGACGTCGGTGCCGGACGTGACGACCGCGCCGTCGGAGGTGATCTGGTCCTGCCAGGCCGCCCGGTAGGCCTCGATCTCGTCGTGGTCGCGCCCGATGAAGTTCCACCACATCACGATCGGTTCGCCGAACGGCGGGCCACCGAGCAGCAGCAGGCGGGCCTCCTCGCGGGCGGTGACCGTGATCGTCGTACGTCCCTGAGCGACGTGGGCGAGGTCGCTCGGCTTGACCTCCTGGCCGTCCACCTCCACCAGGCCGACGTCGAGCAGCACTCCGTGCTCGAAGTCCTCGTCGACCTCGATCTCGAGGCTCTTGCCCGTCGCGAGCATGACCTCGGCACCGAGGAGCGGGGTGTGGGTGGCGACCGGCGAGCTGGCGCCGAGCGCCGAGCCGATGAAGACGCGCGCCTCCCAGCCGGGCCCGCGCACCGGCTCGGGCGCGAAGTGCTCGAAGCCGGGATCGCAGTCGCGGCTGGCGTCGGGCAGCGCGATCCACAGCTGCGCACCGTGGAGCAGGGTGGTGCCGGGGGTCGAGACCTCGGTGTGGCTGATCCCGCGCCCGGCGGTCATCAGGTTGACCTCGCCCGGACGCACGGTCGCGAGGCTGCCGACCGAGTCGCGGTGCTCGATCTCCCCGCCGAAGAGCCAGCTGACGGTCTGCAGGCCGGTGTGCGGGTGGGCGGGCAGGACCATGCCGCCCGTCTCGTCGACCTCGTCGGGCCCGTAGTGGTCGACGAAGCACCAGGCGCCGATCAGCGACCGGTGGCGCTGCGGGAGCGTGCGTCGTACGCGCATGGCCCGGGGACCACCGAGCGGGACCTCGCGCGGAGTGAGCACGTCGATGTGCGTGGTCATCGTGCGCCACCGTACCCGCAGGGGTGAAGCCCGCGCGCAGGGTTCCTCCGTCCCGCGTCAGCTCAGGTGGTGCGGCCCGTCGTCGCGGTTTGAGCCCTCGCCCTGGTCGGCCGAGCCGTGGGAGGACCCCTCGCCCTGCCCAGACTGTCCGGGACGGTCCAGGCGGACCACGATCGACTTGTAGACGGGCGTGTTGCTCTTCTCCGCCGTCGAGTCCAGGGGGACGAGCGGGTTGGCCTCGGGGTAGTAGGCGGCCACGCACCCGCGCGGCTGGTCGTAGGACACGACGCGGAACGAGCGAGCCGTCCGCTCGACGCCGTCGCGCCACTCGCTGACCAGGTCGATCACGTCGCCCTCGGCGTACCCGAGGTCGCGCAGGTCGTCGGGGTTGACGAAGACGACCCGTCGTCCGCCCTTGACCCCGCGGTAGCGGTCGTCGAGGCCGTAGATCGTGGTGTTGAACTGGTCGTGCGAGCGCATCGTCTGGAGGAGGAAGCGCCCCTTCGGCACGTCGAGCACGTCGAGCGGCGTGGAAGTGAGGACCGCCCGCCCGCTCGGCGTCTCGAAGACCCGGTTGTCGCGGGGCGGGTGCGGGAGCACGAAGCCGCCGGGCTCGTTGACCTTCTCCTCGTAGGACGCGCAGCCGGGGACGACGCGGGCGATCCGCCGGCGGATCTCGGTGTAGTCGTCGCGGAAGGCCGCCCACGGCACCGGCGAGTCCTCGCCCAGGGTGGCTAGGGCGAGCGAGCAGATGATGTCGACCTCGGAGCGCACGTGCTCCGACGGCGGGTCGAGCGGGCCGTGCGAGGCGTGCACCGCCGACATCGAGTCCTCGACCGTCACGCGCTGGACCCGACCGCCGGTGAGGTCCTTCTCGCTGCGGCCCAGCGCGGGCAGGATCAGCGCCTCACCGCCGTGCACGACGTGCGAGCGGTTGAGCTTGGTGGAGACGTGGACGGTCAGCGCGGCGTTGCGCATCGCCGCCTCGGTGGCCTCGGTGTCGGGGGCGGCGCCCACGAAGTTGCCGCCCATCGCGAAGAACACGCGGACCTTGCCGTCGCGCAGCGCCTCGATCGAGCCGACGGTGTCGAGCCCGTGCTCGCGCGGCGGCTCGAATCCGAACTCGTCGCGGATCCGGTCGAGGAAGTGGTCGGGTACGCGCTCCCAGATGCCCATCGTGCGGTCGCCCTGCACGTTGGAGTGGCCGCGCACCGGGCACACCCCCGCGCCGGGCTTGCCGACGTTGCCCTGCAGGAGGGCGACGTTGACGATCTCCTTGATGGTGCCGACGGAGTTGTGGTGCTGGGTGATGCCCATCGCCCAGCACGTGATCGTGGCCGGCGAGTCCGCGATCATCCGGGCCGCCTCGGTGACCTGCTCGCGGCTGAGGCCGGTCGACGCCTCGACCTTGGCCCAGTCGAGGTCCGCCACGTGGGCGGCGTACGCCTCGAAGCCGGTGGTGTACTCGTCGAGGAAGTCGTGGTCGACCGCGTCCCACTCGATCAGCAGCGCGCCCACCGCCTGGAAGAACGCGAGGTCGCCGTTGAGCCGGATCGGCAGGTGCAGGTCGGCCAGCGCGGTCCCGACCGTCAGCCCCTTGGCGTGCTGCGGGTTCTTGAACCGGACCAGGCCCGCCTCCTGCAGGGGGTTGATCGAGATGATGCGCGCCCCGCGGGACTTCGCCTCCTCCAGCGCCGACAGCATCCGCGGGTGGTTGGTGCCCGGGTTCTGTCCGACGACCAGCAGGAGCTTCGCCCGGTGGATGTCCTCGAGGCTGACCGAGCCCTTGCCGATCCCGATCGTGTCCACGAGCGCCGACCCCGACGACTCGTGGCACATGTTGGAGCAGTCGGGGAGGTTGTTGGTGCCGAACGACCGCACGAACAGCTGGTACGCGAACGCCGCCTCGTTCGAGGTCTTGCCCGAGGTGTAGAAGGTCGCCTGGTCGGGGTGGTCGAGACGGTGCAGGTGGCCGGCGATCGTGGTGAATGCGTCGTCCCACGAGATCGGCGTGTAGTGGGTGGCGCCCGGTCGCAGGACCATCGGCTCGGTGATGCGGCCCTGCTTGCCGAGCCAGAACTCCGTACGTCCGGCGAGGTCCTCCACCGAGTGCGTCGCGAAGAACTCGCGGTCGAGCAGCTGGCGCGTCGCCTCCTCGGCGACGGCCTTGGCGCCGTTCTCGCAGAACTCGGCAGCGTGCCGGTGGCCGGGCGCCGGGTCGGGCCACGCGCACCCCTGACAGTCGAAGCCGTCGACCTGGTTGAGCCGGGTCAGCGTGGACGCGGTGCGGCGTACGCCCATCTGGCCGACGGCGCGGCGCATCGTCACGGCGACAGCGGTGGCACCAGCGGCCGCGTGGGGCGAGCTCTCCACCTCGGCGCCGCTCTCGTCGATGTCGGCGTCGGGGACACCCCTCCACCGCTTCATCAGGCCGGACGGGACGGACGTGAAAAGGCTCACGTACCCATCCTGCCCGGAATGTCCTGATGAGGCACGTCCCCCGGGTCGTCCTGCTCGAGGTCACCGACGCCGTCGTCCACGCGTGGTCGGCGGACAGGGTGGCGGTACGGATGTCCCCATCGGGATCCGCTGAGCCACAGCTGCGGCGCTTAATGCTTCGTGCCGCAGCGGTGGCGGCACCTAGGGTCGACCCCGACATGCAGGACTTTCCTCCCCGGATCGCGACGTTCTTCACCGGAACCGACGCCGCCCCCACTCCGGACCCCGACACCCGGTCGCCCGCGGCGTTCCTGAGGTGGATGCTCCTCCGGCAGTGGCAGGTCATCGCGTGCTCGACCATCGCGTGCCTGTTGTGGCTGCTGCCGATGACCTTCGGTCCCTACATCTTCGGCCGGGCCGTGGACGACGGCATCCTCGGTGGGTCGACGGCCGACCTGCTCATGTGGGCCGGCGTGATGCTCGCGGTGGTGGTCGTCGGCGGGGTCTTCGGCGTCGTCTTCCACACCCTCATCGTGCGCAGCTGGCTGATCGGCCTCTACGGCACGACGCAGATGGTCACCCGCAAGATCGCCCAGATGGGGCACGTGCTGCCCCGCCGGTCGCCCACCGGCGAGGTGCTCAGCGTCTCGTCGAGCGACTCCGACGAGTTCGGCGCCCTGACCGAGATCCTGGCCCGCTCGGTGGCCCAGCTCGTGTCGTACCTGACGGTGGCGGCCATCGTGCTGTCGATGTCGTGGCAGCTCGGCCTGCTGGTGCTGGCGGCAGCGCCGATCCTGCTGGGGGCCGCACTACCGCTCCTGCGGCCGCTGCACCGACGCCAGGAGGTCGAGCGCAGCCGCAACTCCGAGCTGACGTCGATGGCCACCGACATCGTGGCCGGGCTGCGCATCCTGCGCGGCATCGGTGGCGAGGAGACGTTCGGTCGCAACTACGCCCAGCAGTCGCAGCTGGCCCGGCGGGCGGGCGTGTCCTCCGGGATCTGGCAGGCCGCGGTCGAGGCCGTCGGCGTCCTCTTCTCCGGCGTCTTCCTGGTCAGCCTGGTCTGGCTCGGCACCCGCCAGGTGATCTCGGGCGACCTGAGCGTCGGCCAGCTGGTGACCTTCCTGGGCTACGGCCTCTTCATGGTCGGGCCGATCCGGACCTTCTTCGAGCTCGCGCAGAAGTCCACCCGGGCGCTGGTGAGCGCCCGCAAGGCCATCGCGATCTTCGAGCAGCGCCCACCGTGGCGCGAGCCGGCCGACCCGCAACCTCTCGACGGATCCGCCGAGATCGTCGACGACCTCAGCGGGTTCACGGCCCGTCCGGGTCTGCTGACGGTCGTCGTCAGCGCCGTGCCGGAGCAGAGCGCGGCGCTCGCCGACCGCCTGGGCCGCTACCTCCTGCCCGACACCGACCCGGTGGGCGAGGACGACGGCGCCGGCCTCAAGGGCCGCACAGCTCGTCTCGCCCGGGCCGACCGCGAGCGACGCCGCGCACGGATCGCTGCGCGCGACGAGGAGGTCGCCACCCGCGAGTGGGGAGTCCGCCTGGGCGGTGTCGACCTGTCCGCAGCCCGGCTCGTCGACGTACGTCGCCAGGTGCTGGTCAGCGACACCGGCAGCGGGCTGTTCGCGGGCACCTTGCAGGACGCCATCGACCCCCACGGCCGGCTGACGCGCGAGCAGGCCGAGGCCGCCCTGCGCGTGGCCAACGCCGAGGACGTGTACGACGCGCTGCCCGAGGGCTGGCAGGGGCAGCTCGACGAGCGCGGTCGCGGCCTGTCCGGCGGGCAGCGGCAACGCGTCGTGCTCGCTCGCGCCCTCGCGGTCGACGCGCCGATCCTGGTGCTGGTCGAGCCCACCTCCGCGGTCGACGCCCACACCGAGGCCCGCATCGCCGAGCGGGTGAGCGACCTGCGCCGTGGCCGGACGACCGTCGTGTGCACCGTCTCGCCGCTGTGGCTGCACCACGCCGACCGCGTGGTCCTCCTCGAGGACGGCGTCGTCGTGGCGGACGGCGAGCACGCCGACCTGCTGCGCGACCACGCCGCCTACCGCGCCGTGGTGGCCAGGACGCTCGACGACGTCGAGGGGGTCCCGCGATGACCGACCTGCTGGCCACCTCGCCCGACACCTGGCGCGACCGGACCCTCGATCCGCCGGTGATCCCTGCCGAGCTGGTGCCTCCCGTGGCTGCGACGCCTCGTGAGCGCAACGCCGCGCTCTGGGCGCGCCACGACCTGCGCCGGCGACGCGCGGAAGCCGTGTACGACGCGTCCCGCAACCCCGACCGGGGCTGGCCGGTGTCGGGCAACCGCGCCGTGCTCACGTTCTTCCGTGACCTGTTGACCAGCCGTCGCGGGATGTTCGCCGCGCTGGTCGTGCTCAACGCACTCGCCGCCGCGACCGGGCTCGTCGTGCCGCGCCTGCTGGGCGACCTGGTCAACACCACCGTCGACGGCGCCGGCCGGTCCCTCGACGAGCTCGCGCTCGTGATCATCGGCGTGGTGCTGCTGCAGGCCGCCTTCACGTTCGTCGCGCAGCGCACGTCGACCCTCTTCGGCCAGGACCTGCTCTCGACGGCCCGCGAGTACATCGTGCGCACCATCCTCCGGCTCCCCCTGGGTGCCGTCGAGGGCGCGAGCACCGGCGACCTGGTGACCCGCGTGACCCGCGACGTCGGCACGATGAGCCGCTCGGTGCAGTACGGCCTGCCGATGGCGATCATCTCCCTGCTGACGGTCCTGCTGTCGGTCGGCGCGATGCTGCTCAACTCGGTGGTCCTGGCCGTGCCGGCGCTGCTCACGTTCGCGACGTCGTCGTGGGCCGTGCGCGGCTACCTGCGCCGAGCACCGAAGGGCTACATCACCGAGGGGTCGACGTACTCCCGGATCAACACCACGCTGACCGAGACCGTCGAAGGCGCGCGTACGGTCGAGGCACTGGGCCTGTCCGGCGCTCGCGTGCGGGCCGGCGACGACGACATCGAGGTCTCCGCCCAGGCCGAGCGCTACGGCATGACGCTGCGCAACATCCTCTTCCTGGCGCTCAACTTCGCCTTCCAGACGCCGCGGGTGATCACCCTCCTGGTCGGCGCGTACGCCTACTCCCGCGGTTGGGTCGACCTCGGTCAGATCACGGCCGCGGTGCTCTACGTCGAGGCGCTCGGCGACCCCCTCGACCGGCTGATCAGCGAGGTCGACCGGCTGCAGGTCGGCGCCGCGTCCACCAGCCGTCTGCTCGGCATCGCCGAGGTGCGGCCCGACCGCGAGGCCGGCGACCGTCTGCCCGACGGCGTCGAACTGCGGGGCGAGGACCTGCGGTTCGCCTACCGCGAGGGCCACGACGTGCTCCACGGCGTCGACCTGCGGATCGGCGTCGGCGAGCGGCTGGCCATCGTCGGGCCCAGCGGGTCGGGCAAGTCGACCCTGGGTCGCCTGCTCTCGGGCATCAACCGGCCGCGCACCGGGTCGGCGAGCATCGGCGGCGTCGAGCTCGTCGACCTGCCGCTGGAGGTGCTGCGGACCGAGGTCGCGCTCGTCACCCAGGAGCACCACGTCTTCATCGGCTCCGTGCGCGACAACATCGTGCTCGCGCGCGAGGGCTCGACCGACGAGGACGTCCGCGAGGCCCTGCGCGCGGTCGGCTCCCTGCTGTGGGTCGAACGGCTGCCGCAGGGACTCGACACGGTCATCGGTTCCGGCCGCTTCGCCCTCACGCCCGCGCAGGCCCAGCAGGTCGCGCTCGCCCGGCTGATCATCGCCGACCCGCACACGCTCGTGCTCGACGAGGCGACGTCGCTCATCGACCCGCGCACCGCTCGTACGCTCGAGGGGTCGATGAACAACCTCCTCGCGGGCCGCACCGTCGTCGCCATCGCCCATCGGCTGCACACCGCGCACGACGCCGACCGCATCGCCGTGGTCATCGACGGGCGCATCGTCGAGCTCGGCAGCCACGACGAGCTGATCGACCTCGACGGGGAGTACGCGGGCCTCTGGCGCGCCTGGACCTCCTGAGGCACCGCGCACCGCTCGGGGTGGCGGCACATCGCGTGCGAACCGGCGTTCTGACGGCCACCCGCCGCCACCCTCCGGCGACAGCCCGCTCATCATGGTGGCGGCATACGACACCCCGATCGACGTGCCGGATGTCGTCCGCCGCCACCTTCGAGCGGCAGTACGCCACGGTGGCGGCACATCGCACGCAAAGGCGCGTACCGACGGCGATCTGCCGCCACCTTTGGGCTCCGGGCGAGTCAGGCAGAGACGGCGCGGCGGCCGGCGACCCGGTGCCACTGCCAGCAGCCCCAGCCGAGGACGACGCTCACGGCGGCGGCGAGGGCGAAGCCGAGCACGGAGCGGCCGGCGTACGGCGCGATGACGGCCGCGCCCGCCGCGTTGAAGACGAGCGTCACGAAGGTCGACGCCGACATCACGGCACCGCGACGACCGGGCAGCAGGTCGAGCATCAGCATCTGGATGTTGGGGAAGGCCAGCCCGTTGCCGAACGCGACGAAGGAGATCCCGACCACGGCCCACGGCAGCACCTCGCCGGCGGGGGTGAGTGCGACGACGACGCCGATCGCGGCGCCGACCGTGCTGACGGCGTACCCGAGGGTGATCAGCTGCGAGCTGGCGAACGTCCGGCCGAAGCGGCCGCTGGCCAGTGAGCCCACGACCATCGCGCCGATCATCGGGACGAACAGCTTCCAGAAGTCGAGCTCGCCCTCGCCGAGCAGGTCGACGACGAAGATCGAGGCACCGCCGATGTAGAGGAACTGTGCGCCGAAGACGAGCGTCGCCGCCCACGACATGCGGTGGAACGCGGGGACCCGCATCACCTCGGCCAGGCCACGGAAGATCTCGCCGACCCGCAGCGGCACGCGGCGCTCGGGCGGGTGGCTCTCGGGCAGCAGAGCGACCGACACGATGGCCAGCGCCAGGGCGAGTGCAGCCAGGAACCAGAAGACCGTCTGCCACGGCCCCAGCTGGATCAGCAGCCCGCCCACGATCGGCGCGATCGCGGGGGCCACCCCGAAGATGACCGCGACCTGGCTCATCATCCGCTGGGCCTTCGGACCGTCGAAGAGGTCACGGATGACGGTCCGGCTGACGATCGTCGAGCCGCCGGCGGCCAGGCCCTGGGCGACGCGACCCACGATGAGCCACTCCAACGACGTCGCGAACGCGCATGCCACCGACGCGACGGCGTACACGAGCAGCGAGCCCATGATCACCGGCTTGCGGCCGACGGCGTCGGACAGCGGGCCGTGGAACAGGCTCATCGAGGCGAACGCGAGCATGTACGCGGTCACGACGAGCTGGAGCTCGCTCGACGACACCTGCAGCGCGTCGCCCATCTCGGCGAACGCCGGGAACGGGGTGTCGATGCTGAACGGACCGATCATCGAGAGCGTCGCCAGCACGAGCGGGATGAACGCCACGACGCGGGGCGTGAGCACCGTCGGCTCCACCCGCTCCCCCGTCGTCACCCGGACATCACACCACCCGGGCGGGAGCCGAGCGGCATCGCGACGGCAGCGGGGGCCGGCCAGTGGCCGACCCCCGCTGCTGCACGACTCAGATCAGTCGACCCTGTGTCAGCGCTACTGCTGCCCGCGCGGGAGGACGACGACGAAGGTCTCGTCGATCGACGACTCGCTGCCGTCGCTCACCTGCACCGCGACGGGGTAGCGTCCCGGCGCCCGGTTCGCCCGGAAGACTGCCGTCGGACCCGTGGCGTCGTCGAACTGACCGTCGCCATCGAGGTCCCATGCGTACGTGAGCTCGTCGCCCTCGAGGTCGGACGACCCCGACGCGTCGAGGACGACCCTGGCGCCGGGCTTGACCGTGTAGGGACCGCCCGCATCCGCCACGGGGGCGGTGTTGAGGCTCAGGCCGACGATCGCCGGGTCGTGATCGCTCGACCGGTAGGGGTTGGGCTCGTAGAGCGGGAGTGCCGACGACTCGCGCTCGAAGGCCGGCTCGCCGACGTCCCTCACGTCGTCGTTGTAGTCCAGCAGCGGCGCCTCGTCCGCGTTGATCTTCCAACCACCGGCGCCGGTCACCTGGCGGGCGAGCGACGCGGTGGCCAGCGCGTGGTCGAGGTGACCCAGGAGACCGTCGAAGACGTAGCCGTAGGACTCCAGGCCCTCCTCGCGCTCGAGCAGGTCGACGTAGCCGGCCGCCTCGAGCGTGGTGATCGGACGCTCCATGGAGTACGAGTTCAGGTCACCGATGACCAGGTAGTCGGGGTCGCCGCTCCCGGTGGGGTCGGTGGCCAGGTAGTCAGCCAGCGCTGCGGCCGCCTGCGTACGGGTGAGGTCACAGTTGCCCGATCCGTCCGCGGGCGAGTCGTCGCCTGCTCCGCAGCCAGAGCCCTTGCTCTTGAGGTGGTTCACCGCGACGGTGACCCGCTCGCCGGTGGCGACCTCCGCGAAGGTCTGGATCAGGGCGGGGCGGTTGGCCGTGTCGACGAACCGCGGGTCGTCCGCACTCGTCAGCAGGTCGTACGCACCGACCGGGGTGACAGTCGCCGGCTTGTAGAGGAACGCCTGCTTGATCGCGTCGGTGCCGATGAAGCCCGTCTCGATGTGGTCGTAGGTGCCCGGCGCGGTCGCCGCGTTGAGCGCCTCGACGATCTGCTCGGTCGCCAGGCCCGCGTCGTTCTGGATCTCGATCAGGCCGAAGACGTCCGCGTCGATCGTCTCGAGCGCGGCCACGATCTTGGCGAGCTGACGCTGCCGCTCCTGCTCGGAGTCGGCGCCTCGGCAGTCGTCGGTGCCGTCGGGGCCGCACGTGCCGGCGCTGTTCGACGAGGTGGTGTCCACCGTGGCGAAGTAATTCAGCACGTTGAAGCTGGAGACCTTCAGACGGCCGCCCACCTCGTCGGGCGCGGCCGGACGCGGGTTCACCACGTCGAAGGAGTAGTCCTCGTCGGGCAGGGGCCGCAGCTTCCAGGCACCGAAGGAGTACTCCATGGCACCGGTGAGACCGGTGATCGTGTCTCCACCGCGGAAGTAGTTGCCGGTGCTCAAGCCGGGGGTCGGGTAGTAGTAGGGCTCGTTGAACTGCGGACCGCTGGTGGCGTCGTTCTGGTCGTTGCTCGCGTCATCGAGGACGATCCGGCGGGTCGCCAGGTCAGCCGTGAACGCCTGGAAGCCCTCGACGCTGGGTGCGTTGGTCTGCGTGTACTGGTACTCGCGCTCGTTCGCCGTGAGGACGATCTCCCCGAACTGCGCGAGCGCGAAGTACTCGCTCACCGCCAGCTTGGTGGAGATGGTCGTGACCATGCCCTCGACCGTCTCGAAGGTGGCGGGAGCCTCGGTGGAGCCGCTCGCCGGCAGCGTCACGACTGCGGCGGTCGGCGTCGGCAGGTCCGAGCCGAGCACGTCGACCGACCCGCTGGTGGCGTTGACCTGGGTGTTCTCGAAGAACTCGGCGACGGTGCCGACGGCCTGCACCCGGTCACCCGCGGCGAGGCCGCTCGGGCAGGCCGAGCCGCAGAAGACGTAGATGCCCTCCGATGTTGCCGGGGAGGCGTCGGCGTCCGCGTCCTCCTCCTGGACGTAGAAGCCGTCGAGGACGTCCCCGTCGGTGATGAGCGAGGTGACGACCGCCTCGACCTGGACCTCCTGGCCCGCGAGCGGCGAGGTGGCGCCCGAGCCCTGGACGGCAGAGACGAGGGTCGTCTCGAGCGGCTCGGAGACGGTGACCGTGAGGGTGCACGTCGTCTCAGCGTCGTCGTCCGACGTGGCGGTGATCTCGACCGCGTAGGTGCCCGCCGCGGTCGTTCCGGCGACGGTCAGGGTCGCGGTCGCGGCCTCTCCCGTGTCGGACGGAGCGGATGAGCCCTCCAGCGTGATGCCCGCGACGGGAGCGGACGTGATCGCCAGGCTCGTGATGCCGCTGTCGCCGTCGGTGGCCGACACCGGCGAGCAGGCCACGTCGCCGGTGGTCGTGTCGACCCCGGGCTCGCAGTCCAGCACGGGCGGCAGCGGGTCGCCGGAGCCCGCAAAGACCTGGTTGTTGTTCGCGGCCCCGACGGTCTGCGCGGCCGACGCCGCCCAGGTGAAGTCGGCGTACGAGTCGCCGGTACCGGTCAACTGCAAGGACTCGCCGACGGGACCCGTGCCGCCCTCGATGACCCCGATGTCGGTGCTCGT
>JBPPMQ010000111.1:0-2485 GCA_051306135.1 Nocardioides sp.
ACGCGGCGGACGCGCCCTCGCCCTCGACGTCGACCAACACGATCTGGCCAGGACCGATCTCTCCGAACAGCATCTTCTCGGCGAGCAGGTCCTCGATCTCGCGCTGCACCGTGCGACGCAGCGGACGCGCCCCGAGCACCGGGTCGAAACCGCGCTCGGCGAGCAGATCCTTCGCCTTCTGGGTCAACTCCAAGCCCATGTCGCGGTCCTTGAGTCGCACCTCGACCGCAGCCACCATGTTGTCGACCATCGAGATGATCTGGTTCTTGCTCAGCGGCGGGAACACGATGATCTCGTCGACACGGTTGAGGAACTCGGGGCGGAAGTGCTGCTTGAGTTCGTCGGAGACCTTCGACTTCATCCGCTCGTAGGAACCTGCCACGTCGCCCGCCTGGTTGAAGCCGAGGTTGACCGACTTGGCGATGTCGCGAGTGCCGAGGTTGGTGGTCATGATGATCACCGTGTTCTTGAAGTCCACCACTCGGCCCTGGGAGTCGGTCAGGCGGCCTTCCTCCAGGATCTGCAACAGCGAGTTGAAGATGTCCGGGTGGGCCTTCTCGACCTCGTCGAAGAGCACCACCGAGAACGGCTTTCGGCGCACCTTCTCGGTGAGCTGACCGCCCTCTTCGTAGCCGACGTATCCCGGCGGCGAACCGAACAGTCGCGACACGGTGTGCTTCTCAGAGAATTCGCTCATGTCCAACTGGATCAGCGCGTCCTCGTTGCCGAAGAGGAACTCGGCCAGCGTCTTGGACAGCCAGGTCTTCCCGACCCCGGACGGGCCGGCGAAGATGAACGAACCGCCGGGCCGCTTGGGGTCCTTCAACCCGGCCCGGGTGCGCCGGATGGCCCGGGAGAGGGCCTTGACCGCCTCGTCTTGGCCGATGACGCGCCGGTGCAGCTCGTCTTCCATCTTGAGCAGACGGGTCGACTCCTCCTCGCTCAACTTCACGATCGGGATGCCGGTCGCGACGGCGAGAACTTCGGCGATCAGTTCCTCGTCGACCTCGGCGACCTCGTCCATGTCTCCAGCACGCCAAGCCCTCTCACGCTCTGACTTCTTGAGAAGCAACTGCTTCTCTTCGTCACGAAGACGGGCAGCAGCCTCGAAGTCCTGGCCGTCGATGGCGGCTTCCTTCCGGGTGCGGACCTCGCCGATCTTGTCGTCGAAATCGCGCAGGTCGGCCGGGGCCGTCATTCGGCGAATGCGCAACCGAGACCCGGCCTCGTCGATCAGGTCGATGGCCTTGTCCGGCAGGAATCGGTCGGAGATGTAACGGTCGGCCAAGGTAGCGGCCGAGACCAACGCCTCGTCGGTGATGGTGACCCGGTGGTGTGCCTCGTAGCGGTCGCGGATGCCCTTGAGCATCAGGATCGTGTCGGAGATGGACGGCTCGGGCACCTGGATCGGCTGGAAACGGCGCTCGAGGGCGGCGTCCTTCTCCAGGTACTTGCGGTATTCGTCCAGGGTTGTCGCCCCGATGGTCTGCAGCTCACCGCGGGCCAACATCGGCTTGAGGATGCTGGCGGCGTCGATGGCACCCTCGGCGGCACCGGCACCCACCAGGGTGTGGATCTCGTCGATGAACAGCACGATGTCGCCGCGGGTGCGGATCTCCTTGAGCACCTTCTTGAGGCGTTCCTCGAAGTCACCGCGATAACGCGACCCGGCAACCAGGGCGCCGAGGTCGAGGGTATAGATCTGCTTGTCCTTCAGGGTCTCGGGCACATTCCCGCGCACGATGTCCTGAGCAAGGCCCTCCACGATCGAAGTCTTGCCGACCCCGGGCTCACCGACGAGCACCGGATTGTTCTTGGTGCGTCTGCTGAGCACCTGCATGACCCGTTCGATCTGCACCTCGCGGCCTATGATCGGGTCGAGCTTGCCCTCCCGGGCGTCTTGAGTCAGGTTGCGCCCGAACTGGTCGAGCACCATCGAGGAACTGGGGGTTTCACTCTGGTTGCCGCTGGTCTGGGCAGCGGTCGCAGCCGATTCCTTGCCCTGGAACCCGCTGAGCAACTGGATGACCTGCTGGCGGACCCGGTTCAGGTCGGCTCCGAGCTTCTGCAGCACGTTGGCGGCGACTCCCTCGCCCTCCCGGATCAGGCCCAGCAGGATGTGCTCGGTGCCGATGTAGGAGTGTCCGAGCTGCAGCGCCTCGCGCAACGAGAGTTCGAGAACTTTCTTGGCGCGAGGCGTGAAGGGGATGTGCCCCGACGGAGCCTGCGGTCCCTGGCCGATGATCTCCTCGACCTGGGCGCGCACTGCCTCCAGGGAGATATCCATACTCTCCAGAGCCTTGGCAGCCACACCTTCGCCCTCGTGGATCAGGCCGAGCAGGATGTGCTCGGTCCCGATGTAGTTGTGGGAGAGCATGCGGGCCTCTTCCTGGGCCAGCACGACCACCCGACGGGCTCGGTCTGTAAACCGCTCGAACATGCGCGTCACTCCTCTGCATCAGCGGACCCCAAGCCTACGCCCGCA
>JBPPMQ010000140.1:0-11851 GCA_051306135.1 Nocardioides sp.
AGCGACACCGACCCCAAGATCCTCGCCCTGCCGAAGGACGCCTGGATCAACCAACCCGCAACACCAGCTGAATCGGCCGATCAGGCCGCCGCCTGACACCCACTGGCCTCACTCACCTTGAAAAATTCCGGCGAGCGTCCTGCGTCGACCCTCCTAGAGGGGTTTGGGGACATCGATGACTACGGATTGGCGGAGTGGCTCGTCTACCGGGAAGGCAAGGAGACCCCCGAGGTATCAGCGCTCCGTGCTGAAAACCATGCAGGCTGGCTCAGAGTGCGCGACCTCCCTCGAATGTGAAGCATGGACTGGACCTCCGACGATCGCTTCCGTAAGTCGCAAAGGCACGGCTGAACAGAGCCCCTCTCGCGGAGGCCCTAAGCCCGAGATGATTGCTACGGCGGGACCTACCGATCCTCGGTTCATGGGGTCCGGCGGCGGGGAGTGAAGGCGCCGTAACCCGGCCAGTACGGGTACGGTACGACGTGGTGCACTGCGACGGTGCCGGTGTGCTGTTCTTCGTAGGCCCAGTAGGCGCTGCGCTCGGGATTGGCCCACTTGTCGAAGAGCAAGGTGTGGCCAGGCCTGAGCAGAATGTCCCCCGCCCGGAGTTCGTCCTTGGCGATCGGGTGGGAGACGCCCGGCAGTGAGTAGGTCGTCAGGCTGGTCGGCAGGCCCCAGGCCATCGAAACGTAACCGGAGCAGTCCTGGCGGTAGGTGCCGTACTGGTTGGTGAAGTAGGAACTCTGGCTGTAGGGCACCTGGGCCTCGACCCAACTCTGGGCGCGAGCGAGCACCGATGAAGAAGCCGGTGTTCCGGCGGGGCTTGACGGGCCACCGGCACCGCAGCCAGGCGCACCGCCAGCACCCACCGCAGCACCGGACCAGAGTTCATTGGTTAGTTCGGTGGCTAGTGGCACCCACTGTTGGTAGAGCCCGCGGTACTCGGCCGCTGGACGTTGGACGTCCGCCGCCACGTCGGTGACGCGTCGGCTTTCCCATTCCGGCACGAGCACCAGATGTTGGAGGAAGCTCGTCGTTGCGTGGGCGACATTCATGACCTGATCGGGTGTCCGCCACCCTTGAGATGGGCGCTGTTGGAAGACACCGCGGGAATCGCGGTCTCCGTAGTCGAGATTGCGTAGCCCGGACTCTTGGCGGGCGGTGGCGAGGGCGATGACCGCGGCGTGGGGCTTGGCCGACGTCGCAGGGAACGCGCGTACCGCTGCGACCACCTGTCGGGCGATCGACATCTGGTCGGCGTCCAGATCGAGTTTGCTCGCAGCGGCCGGCGTACCAACTCTCGAGCCACATGCGGATGCAGGCGACGACAGCGCTGATCCACCGATGAGGATGATCATCAGGATCGGAAAGGTAACCGGGAACGCAAGCAGTCCAATGGCGGCGTACGGCGCCTTCCCGGACACCTCAGGCCACCGCCTCGTTGGTGAACGTGAGTTGACGTTCGATGGGGGTCAGGATTGTCTGGATTTTGTAGCGCTGGTCCCCCACCATCCACAAGGCGCGGCCCTTGTCCTGCATGGCCCAGCCGGTGACGAGGTCTTGCTGCATGGCGGTCAGGCCGAGCAGGTGTCCGAGCTCTGCCCCGACCTCGTGGTCTTGGCCCATGAGGATTCGAATGTCGGCGAGGTGGAGTAGGTCCTTGGCGATCTGTGCGGCTTGGGAGCCGGTGTCGCCGGCGGAGAGGGGGTCGGACGGTTTGTGGTAGGTGACGAGTTGGATGTCGCCGTCGTTGCGGGAGAGCCGCAGGTTGGAGTCCAGGGTTTTGACTGCCTCGACGCCGAGGCGTGTCTGCATCCAGGCTTCGTCGCGCAGGACGATGCGTCGGTCGCCGGGTTCGGAGGTTTCGCGGATGCCTTGCCCCCACGAGTTCAGGCACATCAGCGCGATGCCGACGGCAGCTTCGTTCCCTGCGGCGTGGAGGTTGGCCAGCGACAGCGTCTGGATAGGTGCTCGCCAGTTCGGGGCGAAGGTCGATGGCGCGTCGAAGAGTCCCTCGAGTTCGCCTTCGCAGAGCGATCCGAGGGCGTCTCGGAGCGGTCGCGTGTGGTCAAAGAAGTCTTGCTGATCTTCGTATCGACATACATCCACGAGTTCCGTGGTCGGGTTGTCGACGGCGTGCCAAATCATGGGGATGGTGACTGGGGTGAGGCGGGTTTGTCCTTGGCTGAACCCGGTCAGGTCGCGGAGCACGTGGGTGACTACGCGTGCTTCGGTTGGGGTGAACGGGACGCGTTGGGATCCGACGAGTCCCCGGATGAGTGCGAGCCAGCGGTTGAAGATGATGGCGGATCGACGGATAGTCTCGGCTCGGGTCTGTTGGTCCCAGTCCTGGGCGAGCGGCCCAAGATCGAGTGGGTTGATCCTGCCGGACAGGCCGGGGCCGATCCGGTAGGGCTCGACCCCGAGGGCACGGGAGATGTCTTCGTACTCGTCCTTGACGTCGCCCAGCACCAACGACCTGTAGCCGAACCGGATCATCCGAAGCATGAACGCCTTGACCAGCGCCGACTTGCCGCGCCCGGGTTTGCCGAAGATGAACACGTTGGGGTTGGTGACCGCGATGGTGTCGTCGTTGACCCAGCCCATCGGGTCGCAGTGGAACGATCCGCCTGACAGCACGTTGAACCCCATGGGCGCGCCGGTCGGCGGAAGGCCGTTGCCGGCGATGAGGGGCCACAGCACAGGTGCCTGTTCGGACGTCATCTGGTAGCCAGCCAAGGGCGCAAGGGTGGGTGCCCAGCCGTGGCCGGGCCTGCGGATGCCGCGCGGTGGCACGACGTTCGGGAACGGTTTGTCCGGGGGTGGTTCGGCAGGTGCGGGGTCGCGTCGCGGCAATTGGGAACCGAAGTCGGTCAGAAGGGTGTCGAGTGACCGCGAGGCCGTCCGAGTCTTGGAGTGGCGTGCCATGTCAGTTGCGGCGCTTCTTCGGGAGACCGGTGCCGAGCGGTATGACGGCTGCGGCGAACGCTGTGTCGTGGGCTCCGTCGAGTGGGAGTGGGGTGAATCCGCACAACCGGACAGAGGCGTCGAGGCGCCGTCCGTAGTCCTGGGCGTTCCAGTTTGATGGCACGGTGATAGCCAGCGCGGAGGACACTCGGACCAGTGATCGGCCGCGCTCGAGTTTCTCGTCGGTGTCGTGGATCTGTTGGACGGATCGCCGGTCCTTGGCGCGTTCGACTCGTCCGACCTTGCGGCGTACTTCTGCTGCCATGGTTGCCGACATCTCGGCTCGGCCGGTGGTCCGGTCGGCGACGCCGTGCCCGATGGGTTTGAAGAACACGGTAAGTGCCCGTCGTTCACCGATCTGGGACGGCACAAGTGCGCGGGCGAGGGCGCCCATGACTGCTCCTTTGCGTGGCAGCAGGATGGTGGTGGCGATGGATTCCCATTCGCCGTGTCGGTAGGAGCGCATCGCGGTGGATGCGTGGGTCGGGCCGGCTGCTGCGACCGGTATGCCGTCAGGGATCGAAGGGTCGATGGCGTGATGAATTGCGGAGTCGGCGAGTGCTGGTGCGTCGCCGGGTTCGAAACCGGTGCGGATCGCGACCGCAAGGTTGGGACTGTCGAGCCAGGTCACGCTGGTGCATCCGACCGCTCCCAGGAGTCGGGATTCGATCTCACCGAGGATGCCGTAGAGGATTCGGGCCCTGCCGATGATGCCGCGGCCCGCCCGGCGGGCGTCTTTGGCGATGGTCTCCTCGCGGACTACGACGGTCACGAACGCCTCGGTCCGGACCGCCGCTCCGTTGAGGGTTGCGTCGAGTTGTGTGTGGATCTGTGCGGAGATGGTCGGTTCGGTGGTGCGGGCGTGCCGGCGTACCCACTCGGCCCGTTCGGTGCCGTCGTCGGGCACTGTTCGCACACACAGAGCGACGAGGTCGATCTGGCTGGAGGCCGAGGCGGCCTCTAGGAGTTCAGCCAGGCCCGCTCCCATCCGGTGCCGGTCGTTGTCGTCGGCCATTCCGATGCCGGGGTGGGCGACGCGTGCGACCGCGGCCCAGGTGCGGGTTGCGTGGTTCTGGGCGATGGCTGGTCGGACAGCGCTGCCAGTCATTGGGGGTCCGTCGTGGATCTGGATTCCGGCGAGGACGCCGGGAAGGTCGGCTTCGCCCGGGTCGTCGACGGTTCCGGCAGCGGCCTTGGACTGGAATCTGGTCGCGCCGGTGATGTGGCCGAAACCGTGGCGCAGGAGTACGCCGATCCATTGGGCGGCCGACCAGCCCCGTACCGGCACGCAGATGAGAGCTGTCGCGAGCAGCCAGGTCGGGACCAGAACGAGCAGGAGCCGCCATTGACCGACCGACATAGCGAGCCAGGTGGGGACGGCAGCAGTGAGCACGAGGAGAACTTGGGCTCCGGTGAGGCCGAAGAACCAGCCTTGCCTGTCGCGGGTGGCGGATGCTCCGTAAACACTCATGCGAACATCGCCCCGTCTTCGGCCGCCTCGGCGACCTCACCGGAATCGATCTGGGTTGGTTGGTGAGCGATGCCGCCGTGATCGGCGTGGTGTTCGGGTCCGTTGTCGGTGCCTCTGCCGACGCGGTTGCGTTGCGGGGCAGGCTTTCCCGGACGGCGCGGCGGGGTGGTGTCGTAGTAGCCCTGGGTCCCGACACCAGATTGACCCATCACGTCGACGCCCATGGATGCCCCGGTGGCTGCGACCCCGCCGACGACGTCCATGGTCTTGCCAACGGCTCCCCCGATGGCGCCGAAGGCCTTGGCTGCCTTGGATTGGAATCGGTGCGCGGTCTCGGCGTCGGCTCCAGATTCGCTGGCGGCTCGGCCATCGTCGGCTACTTGGGTTGCGGCGCCGGACCCTTGGTCTTGGATGCGTCGGCCGGAGAGAAGCCCGGAGATGCCTCCGTTGGCCGTCAGGTTGGTGCGAAACGATGCACCGGAGGCGGTGCCCGGGTCAACGAAGGCCAGGAGCCGGAACAGCACCATCGGGCAGAAGCATGCGATGGCGAAGACGACGCATCCCACCACGGCCATGCCGACGTTGGCTTCGCTGGCGCGGACTATGTTGGCGGCGGTGGCGTCCAGTCTCTCTTCGACCTGGGGCGTCTGCTGGCCGTCAGGGAAGGCGGCCCTGGAGACCTGGACGCCGATGCCGACCACCAGTGCGAGCAGGGGTGAGGTCAGGCAGGCGGCGACGAACCAACGGATCGATTTCCACATCCATGCCTTGGTTCCGTCGCCGAGTGCTCCGGCTGCTGCGATGGGGATGGTGGCGACCAGGATGATGAGGGCGGCCTCCCGGACAAGCATGATCAGCAGGTAGCCGAACGCGGCGGGGATCACGAGGAACAGCCCGCACACTCCGAGCACTGCGGCCTCGACGGCGCCGGTGACCATGGTCGGCATACCCGCTGAGGCGGAGTAGTCGGAGAACTTGGGTATGTCGAGCAGAGCGGCGAGTAGCCCCTTGGTGAGCCCGGCGCATCCGTAGATCAGGCCAGCGCACACGGTGACCCATCCGGCGACGACGGCGGCGTACTGGGCGATGCCGACGACGAGCGAGCCGAGGGTTCGTCCGTCACGACGGATGGCTGCCAGACCCACTTGGCCGAATCCGATGATGAGGGCCACGAACAGTGAGATCCACAACGTCACGCCGTAGAGCTGGTTGAGGCCTGGGGCGGCGACGTTGGGGGTGAGGAACTTGTCGATCACGCCGAAGACCAGATCCATCAGCCACAGGGACGCTGACCACAGCGACATCATCGCGGCGGTGAAGACGTCGGCGAGTCCCTTCTGAACCTGGTCTCCGACCCAGTGGAACGGGTTCAGGTCGATGAGTGGGCGGACGGCGGCGATCATGGCAGGACCTCGAGCCACAGGTATCCGGCGTCGTACGACTCTTGGGTTCCGGGCCACAGGGACGGGGACTGGGCGGGCTCAGGTCCCGGCCCGATGATCCAGCGGTTCTGCTGCCAGGTCATGTGTTGGCAGTCGGCGGTGGCGATCTGGTCGGGCGCCGCGCTGCGGACGGAGACCGTGAGGATGAAGTCGATGCACACGGTTGCCGACTCATGTGCGGCGTCGCGGACCAGGACCATCTGCGGCTCCAAGTTGATGGTTAGCTCCCCGGAGCCGTTCGCTGGCAGACCCGCGGACTCCAGGAGCATCCGGATCGCGGCTACCACCGACCATGACTCTGCGGTGGGTCCGCCGGGTGTGGCCCAGGCGGCGATGACGTCTTGGGCGGTTACCACCGACCCGGACCCGATCGCCCGCTGGTCGATCGCGATCAGCTGGGCGATAGCCCCTTCGGTCGTCTCGGGCAATCCAGTGCCGACCTGTGCCGGGCCCAACTGTGCGGTCTGGGGAACCCTGATGGTCGCCGTTGTGCCGGAGGCGAGCGGACCTGCTTGTGCTCGCTCCACGGGGTCTTGGCTGGCGCCTGCTGCGATGGAGAGCGCTCCGCCGGCCTCGCTGTCACCTGAAGTGTTGGCGGGGCCGGTGTCGATCAGTTCATATATGGACCAGACGATGCCCGCGACGACGGCAAGGGCCACGCCGACGGCAACGGCGAGAAGGAGTTGAAGGCGTCGTCGGTTCCACTCCTCCGGGCCCGCGAGAAAGCGGCCGACAGCGAGCCGGGTGGTCATCAGCAGCCTCCGACGATGCCGTTGAGGATGCCGTAGATGGTCACGTAGGCGACCGCTGCGAGCACTGAGAACACCAGACCAGAGGCACCCATCTGGGCGGCTCTGGACATGCTGCCGAGCTTGCCGATGATCAGTGCGCCGACGGAGATGAAGCCGCCGACGATGATCAGGGCGGCGACGCCGTACTTGACCCAGCTGAGGATCAGGTCGGTGTACTGCGAGATGCCCGTCGGTGCCTTGGCGCAGACGTTGTTGATGGACTGGACGATCATCGGCGGACTGCCTTTCGGGTGCGGCGAGGGGCAGTGCGGAGGAGGTCTGGCCACAGCGTTTCGGCGATTCGGGCGGCTGCCTCAACCACGTCGCCGGGCATGGGGTCGGAATCGATCCCGAAGAGTTCGAGGTGGCTCGAATGCGGCATGAAGCTCACCCGTCCGTCCTGGTACATGTCTGCTACTCGCGGCGGGATGAGGCGTGCGACTGGCTTGGGCCACCGCCGTACGCCGACTACGACCAGATGCGCGACATGGTCGACATCGCGAAGTCGCAGGTCACCGGCCCTCAGACTCGGCAACGTGGCGCGGCAGACGGTCACCGTCGGTGCGCCGCTGGCAGGACCGGCCGAGTCGAGGATCGTCAGCCCAGAAACCTGAGGCGGGAGCCCAAAATGGCCGTGAGCCGGCCGCAGGATTACGCCGCCGGCCCGAAGTCCACGGCGCCAGCCCGCAAGGTCGGATTCAGTCTCGACCTCGGCGGCACCCACGAGACCGGAACGATCTGAGCGGTCGAGGTCGACCAGGGTGCGCTGGTGGACGTCGTATGACGCAAGTGCGTCCAGCAGCGCAAGTGACACAGTCGTGCCCCCAGCGCCAGGATGGGCTGACTGGACGGCGACGATCGTGGGTTTCGCGGCGGAGGGGGTCGGATTGAATCGTGTCGACTGTTCTGCGCGGACAGCCTCGACCAGGGACCGCACCGAGATCGGGTGCGCGTCATCGGTCGCCGTACTCACCGCTTACCCCTCGCATCGGCGAGGCCCAGGGCCTCACGAAGAATCATCGGTTCGACGCTGACCAGCATCCGCTTCGCCTTGGCGGCTTTGCGCAGCCGCGCGAGCATCTCCTCCAGCGCCTGGACCGTGGTGTCGATGTCGCCGGCGCGGTAGGTGTCGATCAGGTCTGCGGTCCACGCCACGTCATCGACGGCCAGGTTCAGCGGCACGTCCGCGGATTCGGGTGAGAGTTCGTCCATGGCCGAGCAAGCGAGTGCTGCGCCTGTACGTGGCCACATCAGGCCACCTGCCGCAGATATTCATCGGCTGCGGCACGGAGGGTGTGCAGCACCTTGTCGGTACGTCGACGGATGGTGCGGGCGCTGGTCCCGTCGCGTTCGGCCAGCCATCGGCGTGCGGCGTCCGATGACGAACCGCGAACGTTCCACGGGGTGTTCTGTTCCTCGACGGCGTGGCCAGCGAGAAGCAGATCGTTGATGAGGTCGAGGTCGGCGTCCGAAACGATGTGGCTTTGCTGCGCCCACGAGAGGAAGTCGACCAGGTCAATCCCTGCGTCGTCGACAAGTAGGTGCTCCCGGTTCAGCGCATCGAGCGCATCGCCGTGGTCGATCCCGATGAGTCGGAAGTTGTCGTGGGCATGCTTCAACGGGGTCAGATATCGAAGCGTCCGGAGGCGAGCATCTCCTACCAGGCAGGCGGCGTACGCGCGGCGATTCCGCTCAGTCGGGAAGTTCTTGATCGACTCCCACATAGCACCGACAACTGCGCCCCGGACGTCGTCCGCGTTGCCATTCATGCGGTAGATCCCGACGAGGTGGTACATCGCAGGCTTCATCAGGTGGCAAACAGTGACGCCGGCAAGGTCGTCGTCGTTGCCCGTTCGCGCGGCAAGGCGTAGGAGCCCTCCGATCATCTGATCGCGTTCGGGTTCGTGCCGCCAGATCCTGTCGTCAAGGCGGGCGAGACTTCCGAGGACCGGCTCGGTCTGGACCCATCGGTTCCAGACCCCGTGTTGCAGTTGTTCAGCCAGAGCGTCGGCGGGAATGCCGACGTCGAAGAGTGAGCACATGGCCCGGCTCCTTCCGAGAGAGCAATGGAGCTCTCACGGTCGGCCGGGCGCCTCCCCAACGACCTCCCCAATCACCTCCCCAGTGGAAAACCCACCGATGGGAGGTTCTTGGGGAGGCATCCACGACTCCGCGGCCACACGCTGGATGTCCGGATCGGCGTGGTCCAGGTGGAAACCAAGCCCCCGGATATTCGTCCCGAGACGGCACTCACCCACCCGAAGTTCGGTATTGTGCGGAGGTGCTTGAACCATTGTCCGTGACCCGGACGACGTACACCGTCGTGGACTTCCTCGAGTGGCAGCGACAGGGATCCCTTGAGCTACAGCCCTTCTACCAGCGCCGAGCTGTCTGGAATCCGCGGGTCAAGAGCCTCTTGATCGACTCCCTGCTTCGGGGGTTCCCCCTGCCTTTGATCTTCCTTCATAGCCGCCTTGATGTCGCCACGTCCAAGACGATGCGGCAAGTGGTGGACGGGCAGCAGCGACTGCGAACGATTCTTAGCTTCGTCGATATCGATTCCCTTCGGGACCGCGAGGAGTGGGACGACTTCACCGTCCTTCGATCACACAATCGCGAGTTTTCCGGGTTGTCGTTCTCGCAACTTCCGGACGAGACACAGACTCACATCCTGCAAACGCCATTGTCGGTAAACGTGCTGCCGGCAGACGTTGACGACGTCACTGTCCTCACCATCTTCCAGCGGATGAACTCGACGGGTTACAAGCTGAACGATCAAGAGATCCGGAATGCAACGTACTTTGGAGAGTTCAAGGACGCTGCATACGAACTCGCGTACGAGCAGTACCAGCGATGGCTGAAATGGGAAGTCTTCAACATCCAAGAAATCGCACAGATGCGTGAGGTGGAGCTCTCGTCCGACCTCATGGGATATCTGCTGCGAGGCATTCAGGCTCGGACGAAGTCCGCGCTGAATGGTCTCTACAAGGCCAACGACGAAAAGTTCTCGAGCAGGGCTGAGGTCGAGCGGGAGTTCAGGAACGCGTTCGACTACTTGGAAGGCGTCTACGCGCCGGGCGCCAGCAGGTCAGGCCTTAAGCGATTCCGTTCCTCCGCTTGGTTTTATGCTGCCTTCGTCGTCGCAGTCATGGCTGTCCGCGGCGAACTGGACCTAGAACCATCGGGGCTTGTGGAGCGCCTTGAGTTGGCCGAGGTTCGCCTTCGTACCCCCCAAGGCTTGGCCGACGACCTCGTAAAGGTATTGCGCGGCGCTACCGCTGACCGCCGAAGCCGTGAGGTTCGCTTGGACTTTCTCCTCACCATCTGAGATGTCTGAAGTAGATGACGTCAGAGCAGACCTGACGGACGGGATCGATGCACTGAAGAGCGTCGTCCTCGACGCCCAAGCCTCAAAGATCCAGCAGGCGACGCTCGACGGGGTCGTCGAGCTTGTTGCCCTACGAACTTCGTCGCTGCTTGAGACCTTTCTGGAGGACGTTTTCTATCTAAGTGCACTCGCGCAGCACGGTTGTTCGGAGATCGGTCCAGTGCTCGCGGTCTCGACGCGCTCAGAAGTGGAACTACTCGTCTACTCAGAGGGTCGCCGACGGGAGAACCCTGCGTGTCAGGGTGAGTTGAGGCCGGTGGTTCACAGCAAGTCCGCCTGACGCAGGGCGAGATCAAGGATCGATTCACCAATGTCCAGCACGATGGTTTTGACCTCTGGCGAGATCGCCGAGGATGGGGAGATGAGTTCTCCCAGGGCTGGTGGCCCGTCACGGCGTCGGTCGTTCACGACGGCCCAGAAGCTCACGCACCTGGAGCGGTACGAGGCGGCGTGCGAGACCGGGCAGGGCGGTGCGTATCTGCGCCGCGAGGGCCTGTACTCCTCGCTGATCTCTGAATGGCGGCGGCTCCGCGACGCGGGTCTGCTGGAGGGCAAGGAGCCGGGGTCCCGGGTCGGGCGTCCCTCGACCGAGCAGGCCGAGCTGGCCCGGTTGCGCCGAGAGCTCGCCGAGTCCGAGCGGAAGCTGGCCACCACCCAGATGGCGTTGGAGATCATGGGAAAAGCGCACGCGCTCTTGGAGCAGATCTCCGAGAGCGCGGAGCCCGCGCCCAAGCGCAAGAAGCGCTGATGGCCACCTACCGTGAGCTCCTCGCCGCGAAGGTCACCACCCGGACTGCGGCGTCGTTGACCGGTGTCTCGCGAGCGACCGCGACCCGCCACGCGAACCCGGCCCCCGCAGCCGATCCTGCGCCCCGCCCGGCCCCGGCGAACAAGCTCAGCCTGGCTGAACGGACCCGGGTGCTGGAGGTCTTGGACTCGACCGAGTTCGTCGATCAGCCGCCGCTGCAGGTCTACGCCACGCTCCTGGCGCGTGGGACCTACCTGTGCTCGGTGTCCACGATGTACCGGATCCTGGCCGATGCCGGCCAGGTCAAGGAACGCCGTCGGCTGGCCCGACACCCCGCCCGCGCGGTGCCGGAGCTGGTCGCCACCGGACCTGGGGAGGTGTACTCGTGGGACATCACGAAGCTGGCCGGACCCGCTCGTGGGGTCTACTACGACGCCTACGTGATGATCGACATCTACTCCCGCTACATCGTCGGGGTCCACGTCCATGCCCACGAGTCCGGGGTCCTGGCCGAGGAGATGATGGCCGAGGTCTTCGGGGTCCACGGCATCCCGAGCGTGGTCCACGCCGATCGGGGCACCTCGATGACCTCGAAAACCGTCGCGACGCTGCTCGCCGACCTCGGCGTCACGCGGTCCCACTCCCGGCCCCGGGTGTCGAACGACAACCCCTACTCCGAGTCGCTGTTCAAGACGTTGAAGTACCTGCCGACGTTCCCCGAGCGGTTCGGCTCGCTGGCCGATGCCCGCGGGTTCATGGACAGGTTCACCACCGCCTACAACCACGAACACCACCACACCGGGATCGGGCTCCACACGCCGGCTGACGTCCACTACGGACACGCCAAGACGGTCGCCGTCCAACGATCCGCGGCACTGGCCGCAGCTCGAGCAGCGACGCCCGAACGGTTCGGCAGCGACACCGACCCCAAGATCCTCGCCCTGCCGAAGGACGCCTGGATCAACCAACCCGCAACACCAGCTGAATCGGCCGATCAGGCCGCCGCCTGACACCCACTGGCCTCACTCACCTTGAAAAATTCCG
>JBPPMQ010000144.1:0-3241 GCA_051306135.1 Nocardioides sp.
GAGCGACCTCCAGCCACGGTTGATACAGCCGGGGAGGGGAAAGGATCTGGTCCCGATGCTCTGGCACCGGCTGCCGGTGGTCCGGATTCACATGTGGTCGATACGGTGCGGAAACACCGTCGACACACCCCGCGCCTAGTTTGCTCTGAAGGTCTCTTCCCACGCAGCTACGCGTGTAACCCGCGCGCGTGAACGGCGCATCGAACCCAGGGGGCAGTATGAGTGGAAACAGTGCACGACTCGAGGCGATCAAGGCAGTGCAGTCCTACACGCCTCCGGCGTTCAGTTTCGATCCCGGTGAGGAGCCGGGATCGATCTTCGGGGAGAACGTCTTCAGCCTCTCGGTGATGCAGCGTCGCCTGCCGAAGAACGTCTATCAGTCGGTGCTGGCCACCATCGAGAAGTCGGCGCCGTTGGACCCGGCCGTCGCAGATGCTGTCGCGTCGGCGATGAAGGACTGGGCCCTGGAGAAGGGCGCCACCCACTACGCCCACGTCTTCTACCCGCTGACCGGGTTGACCGCGGAGAAGCACGACAGCTTCCTGGACCCCGTCGGTGACGGCACCGCGTTCGCGTCCTTCTCCGGCAAGACCTTGGTCCAGGGCGAGCCCGACGCGTCGAGTTTCCCCAACGGCGGCCTGCGCAACACCTTCGAGGCACGTGGCTACACCGGGTGGGACGTGATGAGCCCGGCATACGTGCTGGAGAACCCCAACGGCAACACGTTGTGCATCCCGACCGTCTTCATCTCGATGACCGGTGAGGCACTCGACCACAAGACCCCGGTTCTGCGTTCGCAGCAGGCGATGGCTGTGCACGCCGAGCGTGTCCTGAGGCTCTTTGGCGACGAGGGCAGCGAGCACGTGGTGTCCTACCTCGGGCCCGAACAGGAATACTTCCTGGTCGACCAGAACTTCTTCAACGCTCGCCCCGACCTGATCAACGCCGGTCGCACCCTGTTCGGTGCCCGCCCGCCGAAAGGCCAAGAGTTCGACGACCATTACTTCGGAGCCATCCCCGAAAGGGTGCTGGCGTTCATGATGGACACCGAACGGGAGCTGTTCAAGCTCGGCATCCCTGCAAAGACCCGCCACAACGAGGTCGCGCCCGGTCAGTTCGAGGTGGCGCCGATGTTCGAGCGCGCGAACGAGGGTTCGGACCACCAGCAGTTGCTGATGACGACCTTCAAGTCGGTCGCTCGGCGTCACGGCATGGAATGCCTGTTCCACGAGAAGCCCTTCGCCGGCGTCAACGGGTCGGGTAAGCACGTGAACTTCTCGCTCGGCAACTCCAAGCACGGCAGCCTGTTCGTCCCCGGTGACACCCCGCACGACAATGCCCAGTTCCTGGTGTTCTGTGGTGCGGTGATTCGTGCGGTGCACCTGTACGGCGGCCTGCTCCGGGCGTCGGTCGCCTCGGCCAGCAACGACCACCGGCTCGGTGCCAACGAGGCCCCGCCAGCAATCATCTCGATCTTCCTGGGTGACCAGTTGGCAGACATCTTCGACCAGATCGCGAAGGGTGGCGCCACCAGTTCGAAGGAGCGCGGCACTTTGGAGATCGGGGTGGACACCCTGCCTGACCTCACCAAGGACCCGGGCGACCGCAACCGCACCTCGCCGTTCGCGTTTACCGGCAACCGGTTCGAGTTCCGTGCCCCCGGGTCGATGCAGTCGGTGGCTGGACCGATGACCATGCTCAACACCATCATGGCCGAGGCGCTCGACTACTGTGCCACCGCGTTGGAGACGGCGGTGGCTGGCGGGACCGACTTCAACGAAGCAGTGCAGTCGCTGCTGACCGAGATCATCGCCAACCACGGCAAGGTCATCTTCAACGGCAACGGCTATTCCGACGAATGGCCGATCGAGGCCGAGCAGCGTGGGCTGAAGAACCTACGCACCACCGTCGACGCGTTGCCCGAGTTGATCACGCCGGAGGCTATCGAACTGTTCACCAAGTACAAGGTGTTCAGTGAGCGCGAGATGCACTCGCGCTACGAGATCGGGTTGGAGCAATACCTGCTCACTGTGACCGTGGAGGCAAACCTCACCGGGGAGATGGGCACCACTGTCGTCCTGCCGGCAGCGATTCGCTACCAGACCGAGCTGGCACAGAACGTGGTGGCCCTCAAGGCTGCCGGGGTGGAGGCCGACACCTCGTTGCTGGAAGCCGTCTCCGGTCAGATCACGAGCCTGAAGGCGGCCCTGTCGGCTCTGACCGATGCTGTTGAGGCGGAGCACGCGGAGGACGAACTCGCCCAGGCGACCTACGTCCGAGACACGGTGCTGCCGGCGATGGCGGCTGTCCGAGAGGCGGCCGACACCTTGGAGAACCTGGTCGCTGATGATCTGTGGCAGTTGCCGACCTACCAGGAAATGCTCTATCTCCTCTGACTGAGGCACACCGACCAGTCCCCGGGAGCGCGCTCCCGGGGACTGGTCGGTGTCATGTTCCAGGTCGAACTCGGTCGACAGCCCGGACCGTTGATCGGTGATCGCGGGTCGACAGGGCTGTTCACCCGACGGTTTCGGTGCCGCGAACCCCTCGGTCGAAGTGTTCGGCACCGACCGCGATGAACACTGCCGTCGAGGTTGCCAGCACCGAGCCCTCAAGGCTGGTGAGGCTTGCCTGGAGAAACAGTTTGCGGCCCTCCTGGCTCGTCAAGTGCGCCTCCAGTCGGTAGGGGACCCCGATCAAGACCGGCGCGCGGTAGTCGACCGTCAACTGGCGGGTGACCGCGGGCGTGCCGACGAGGTAGAGCGCGAACCCGTAAAGGTCATCGATCACCGTGGCCACCGCTCCACCGTGGACAATGCCGGGCGCGCCGACGTGCCGGTTGTCGAACGTGTGATCTGCCACCACGCCGTCACCCTGGCGACGGACCTGAATGTGGTGCCCGTGCGGGTTGCCGGGACCACACCCAAGGCACTGGTCGTGGTGAGGAGGGAGGTCGACTCCATCGGGTTGCAACCGGATCTGTTCCACCCAGTGCGGGGGAGACGACGGTGGTTCAGTCATGGTGGGAACGGCCTTTCAAAAGTTGGGCCCACACGGCTAGGACTTGTTCCTGGCGGTGCTCCGGGTGCGGAGTCAGCAGGCCGCTGACACCCCTGCCGAGGAGCAGGTCGAGGGTGAGACGGATCGTGACCGGATCGTCGGTGACGTAGGTGCGGCAGATTCGAGCGAGCTCGTCATTGACCCGTTCCTCGGCCGGGATCAACTCCTCGCGTAGATCGGA
>JBPPMQ010000079.1:0-4385 GCA_051306135.1 Nocardioides sp.
TGGGGGTGAAGATGGGTTCGGCTGTCTCCCCGCCTCCGCAGGCGGCCAGCAGGCAGGCCACAGCGAGAAGGGTGGCAGTTAGGTAGGTGGTTCTCATCTGGTCCTCCCGAGCGGAGTGATGCTTGGGGTCCAGCCTATGTAAAGCCTGCCGGGGTGCGCCAGCCTCTGCTGACCGGTTGTGGATGAGTGGATCGGTCCACCGGCCTTGGGCTGGTCGTGGTAGCGGGAACCGACCAGAGGCCAACGACCCACGTCGGGTCGGGTCGACCAGCCGCGTGAACGCCCCGAGATTCAGTCGGCGATGTGCTCGCTGGCCGCGGACGGCGGCACGTCGTGGTCGGGGAACTCGTCGGTCGCCTCGCCCGCGTCAGTGAACACCAGTCGCACGAAATCCACTCCGAACGGAGTCAGGTGGATGGCTTTGCGGATCACCCGCGACTTCGCCGAATGCTTGGCATCCAGCACGTCGGGCTGGGCCTCCACGACCTGGTAGCGCATCAAGTCCCGCAACGGTTCTGGTGAGAGCCAGATGAGGCCGAGCCGGGTTAGATTGTTGAGGTACTGCGGCACCGAGTCGTGATAGCGCACAGCGGCGCGCAGGCCGACCATCGTCAGCCCGCGGGCGATCTCCCGCGAGGCGAACCGTCCCGTCAGGCCACCGGTGATCACGTCCACCGACGGCTGTGGGCCCTCGCGCATGAGCAGCACCAGGATCCGCGCCTCGTCGGGAGCCAGTTCCTTGAGAATCGTGTCGTAGGCCGGGTGCCGCGACTCTGACCCCCATACGTCCCGGGACCGGTCCAGCAAGTTGGAGCCAGCACGCCTGAGACGATCCTCGTCGGACTCCAAGCGCTGGGTGCCACGGGACAGCGCGATGGCTTGCATTCGAGACAGCGTCGGCAGCGCGACCCGGGTCATCACCTCGCCCACCGGATTGCCACGGGCTAGGTCGGACTTGGCCACGTTGGTCGCAATGGCGACCGCACGGTCGGTGATGGCACCGAGGTCGTCGGCGAGCCGGGCCATCTCATCGGCGATCACAGCAGCCCGGGCCACTCGTTTGGTAGCCCGCCACGAGGCGACCGCGCCCCAAGCCGCGGTGTGAGCCAGGGTCGAGGTCCCGATTCGCACCAAGCCCGGCAGCGCGGCCATCGCCGTTTCGGTCACAGAGGTGGTGCTCGAGGTGGTGTCGGCAAATGCAGGCAGGGATTCCGACGGTGGGGGCAGGGGAACGTCCGACTCGGTCATCTGGCTCATCCTCCCACTCCGAAGATCCACAGGTGCAGCAGACCGCCGACGAAGCCCATGATGGCGCCGTGGGCGTAGAGCAACCACTCGTCCTCCTTGATCGCCGCCCGCATCATCTCGATGAAGACGGGGGACGGCAGGGCGCGGCAGCGCTCGGCGATCAGAGTGCGGATCTTCTTCGACTGCTGCTCCGAGAACGCGGCGTCCTTGAACGGGGCCAACGTGTAGTCGACCGAGGTGACCGCGATCGACTCCCGGATCGTGTCGAACTTGCGCGAACCCACGGCGACCCGGATCGCACCGGCGGCCGGTCCGATGGCCGAACTGATGGCCGGCTCGAGAGCCTTGGCGATCATCTGCCGGGTGCGGTCGCCAGCCGGTCCGTTGAGCAGGTGGTCGCCGATCCGCTCCAGGGTGATGACATCCATGGCGATGTGCTTGGCGTACACGTCGGAGGCCTCCCACTGCCGCTGCGCGAAGAGCGCCTGGAACTTGAACGGCCCGATGCCTCGAGGCTCCGGCGGTTCGAAGATCAGCCACATGCCCAAGAGGTTGGTGGTCCAGCCGACCAGGATGCCGAGCACCGGCAGCAGCCACCACTGGTGGAACAGGTGGTCCAGGAAGGCGACCGGGATGCCGAGCAGGAACCCGAAGATGAACCCGAAGATCACCATCATCCGCAGTTCGCGTCGGCCGAAGTCTTTGAAGATCCTGACCACGATGGCCGGGTTCTTCTCGAAGTTGTCGATGACCATGATCTTCGGGTCGAGCAACTGGTCGACGTGTTCACCGATCTCGGTGGTCACCTGACGTACGACCCCGGGCAGTTGGTCCTTGACCCGCTCGATGACGGCCGCTCGAACCGGTCGGGGCAGGTCGCGCCACAGACGCGGGTGTTCGCGCCACATGATCTCGTCGACCATTCCCGGTAGTTCGGGTCGGAACACCGTCACGATGTGATCGGCGATCTGGTCGGGGTCGAGTTGATAATAGAACTCTGAGGCGGTGGCCATCTTGGACAGCGCACGGTCCACCGCGATCGAACCCATCTTGGCCGCCCGCATCGGCACGATGCCTTGCCAGCCGAGGCGGCCGTTCAGGATGCCGGGCACCTCTTGGAGTTTGCGCGGCAGCGCGCCGGCGATGTCCTGAAGTCCGCGCACCTTGAAACCGTGGAAGCGGATGGGCGCGAACAGCATCCACAACCCGGTCCAGTTGATCAGCCAGCCGATGACGGCGGTGAAGACGGGGATCGACCAGAATTGGATCCAGTCGATTTCCATGGGAAGGGGTCCCAGGGTCATGCGTGGCCTCCCCGGCTATGGGTCGTAGGTTCGGTGGCTGGTCGCAGTGCTGCGCTCGACACCTTTCCCGGCAGGTGTGACGGGCGACACGGCGGGTGTCTTTCGGGAGGTTACCCGCTGGTTCCACAGGGCGCGACCCCTAACCGGAACATTGCGCAACCTTTACATTCGGTGGACTGGTGTCAAGGCTGGACTGGGTCTGGACTGTGATGCGTGGCACAATCGGCTGGCATGGAACCATCCCCCGTCCTTCAGGGTGCCCCGCCGTCGGAGCCGGACCCTGCTGGGAGTCGTGCGTCCGGCTCGACGGACGCTCGGTGGTACGGCCGCATCGTCGTCGCCTTCGTCGCCGGCATCGTCGTCGGCCTGGTCGCTTCGTTCCTATGGGGCAAGGTGAGCGACTTCCGTGACCGGGTCCAGGATCCGATGGCCTATGTCTCGACCGTCGACGACGAGTTCTTGGGCAGGGCCGACCCGCAGGTCACCTCGACGCGTCTGCAGGGCGCCACCGGCGAAAACTGGCAACTGCGCTACTTCATGGACGACGAGGAGTTCTTCGACGTCGAACCGCTGGAGAAGTCGCTGCCCGAACTCCGGTCGCAACTCGTGGTGCCAGACCTGCGACTCAATAATGTCGACGCGATCTATACCAACGTGTTCAGTGACGAGTCGGTGGCGCGCAACGGCTACCTCTACATGCTGAAGTTCGATCTTCCGCCCCAAGTCGGCAAGTACCTGCGCCCCCACCCGCGGGGCTTCGTCGATGATCAAATCAACGATGCGGCCGACGCCTACTGGGTGGGTGGCTGGGCGGTCTACTACTCATCGGTCGGTGCCGCCCAGGACTGGACCGAGGAGTTGCGGCCCTTCCTCAAGGAGTGGGCCTGGTGCGCCAATCGCCTCGGCCCGTGTACGCCGGGTGAGGAGATCGAGAGCTTCGACGCCTGGGCGCCTCGCGGCGCAGTGTGACTGCCGGGCTCAACGGGTCAACGGGACCAGTTCCACGTCGTGGTCGACGGGCCCGAGGTCGCCGAGCGGCATCAGTCGGAAGTTCAGCGTCGAACTGATCTCGTCGGAGGTGATGGTGCCCCAGACTCGGGAGTCGTCCGATTCCCCCCAGTTGTCGCCGAGCAACCAGTAACTGTCCTCGCCCAGGGTCAACCAGCGTCCGCGACCGGTCACCGAGTTGCCTTTAGGGTCGCAGCAGCCGTTGAGTCGCGACCCGTACCGCCCGGTCCAGGCAGAGTTGTCGACCCGGTAGGTTTCTCGGCCTGCGTCTGGCCGGACAAGTACCACCGGCGGCTGTTCGACGGTGCCCGGCCGGATCATCACCGCGTCGCCCGGCAGGCCGATGACTCGCTTGACCACCTCGATGCCATTCTCGCCGGCAGAAGCCTGCACCAGGTCGAAGCGATCCACCGATCCGCGCCCGAAGACGTTGGTCAGCATTCGGTCACCGTCGTGCAGAGTCGGCTCCATGCTGCCGCCATAGACCTTCACCGAAAACGTCAACAGCACGATCACGGCGAGCATGGCGATGAAGAAGACGGCCAGGCTCGCGACGCCGAGGATCGTGCGGACCACTCCGGCCTCGTCGCGCGAGCGGGTGGTCATGGTGAGGTTCATGCGGGTCCTTCGTCGTCGTTGTGCGACGCGAGCGTACAGGGCGCCGGCTCACGCTCGGGGATGCACCGTCTGCAACCCGAATGGACAATCCGCGAACATTTGTCCAACGAATCCCTTGACTGTAGCGTGTGTCCTAGGTCACTGTGGCGTAGGCCACTCGGCATCCCCCGGATGACAGTGGAAACAACCGCTCGTTGAGGGACGAGC
>JBPPMQ010000015.1:0-24381 GCA_051306135.1 Nocardioides sp.
AGGTACGCCCCCTTACCCGCGCGCAAGAGCGCCTCGGCGAACTGGTCGTAGGCAGTCGGTGGAATGTCCGGCACCCGATACAGCCCGTAGGCGACATTCTCCAGGCCACCGCGCGCCGCGAGCTTGGGCAGTTCGCCCGCAGGAACGCCGGCCTCAGCCGCGTCCTTCGTGGTGACGTACCCGTAGTGGTCGAGCGCGATCTCGCGCACAACCTCTCAGTCTCTGGCTCGCGACGCTGCTGCACACACTGGATCGCCTTCTCTAACACTGATGGATCGGAGTCTCCAACATCTTCGCCGAGCATGCCGTCAAGGTAGATGCGCTCGGCCATGCCCTCGACGATGGCGCGCTTGAAGTCCTCGTCCTCGTTGGCGATGAAAGGGTGAACCGTCGTCAGGCGAACGTCGGCGCGCTTGGCGCGGCGAGACTCCGCGTGGTGCGACGACTGCTGGAATCCAAGCCACCATGGCGCGTGTACATTTTCCACGGCGGAGATCGGGCGCCATCACTGCATCACCACCCAGGAGCGCAACGTGCACTCTCATTCTCGGGGGAATTTCCGTTGGCTGTGGACAGCGTCTACGGCGAGCGCGTTAGGCGATGGGCTGGCGACGGCGGCACTGCCCTTGCTTATGCTGTCCGTGACCCGCGATCCGGTGTTGATCGCCTCGTTGCAGGCTGCTCTCGGGCTGCCGTGGCTGCTGTTCGGCCTCCATGCCGGCCTGCTGGCCGATCTTTGGGACCGGAGGCGGATCCTGTGGATGGCCGACCTGCTCAGGCTGCTCGTCGCAGGGACGATCGGGGGGCTCGCGTGGGCCGATCTCACCACGTGGTGGACGGTCCTTGTGCTCGCGTTCGTCTACTCGATCGGCACGATCGCCTTCCGGAGCGCAGCGCCAGCGCTGCTTCCGTCCGTGGTCGCTCCGGAGCAGATCGTCGAGGCCAACTCGAGGCTGCAGTTCGGTACGACGGGCGCCGCCTCATTCGTCGGGCCGGGGCTCGGAGGCCTGCTCTTCACGCTGACCACCTGGGTCCCCTTTGCGACCCAGGCGCTCTCCTTCCTGGTGTCGGTCATCTGCCTTCGGCGGCTCTCCCCGCCCACGACCCAGGAACTGCCCGCCGATCGCGGCCCGTCCTCCAGCGCGATCCGGGCCGGCGTCACGCTCGTCCTCCGGAACCGCGTGCTGCGCGTCCTGGCAGTGGGCACGACTTTGCTCGCTGCGTCGACCGGCATGCTCATGGCGATCCTGGCCCTCTTCGTGGTGTCGACCATCGGCGCGCCCCAGGTCGCCTACGGCCTTGTCTTCACGGTCTACGCGATAAGCAGTCTCGCGGTGGCCCCGCTCGTGGCACGACTCCATCGAGAGCTCGGCGGTCGCCGCCTGCTCGTCCTGTCCGGCGTCGGAGGGACGGTGGGCCTGTCTCTAATGGCGGCCTATCCGCACGTCGCCGGCGTCGCCGCGGGGATGTTGGTGCTCGGCGCGGCCACCATGGTCTACAACGTCCTCGCCGTGTCGCTGCGGCAGCGGCACTCCCCTGACGCGATGCTTGGGCGCGTCTCGAGCGTATACAACCTTCTCGGTGTCGGCTCCGCACCGATCGCCGCACCGATCGCGGGGTGGATCGCGACCTCGAGCGTGACGGCCGCGGTGTGGACCTCGGCCGGGCTGGCGGCGGCGGCGACCCTCGCTCTCCTCGTCGGACTGCCGTCGCGCCGTGAGGTCGACGGCCAACTGCACGATGCGGACCGCGCAGCCCGCCACCCCGAGGACGGAGCGCGGTAGAGGACGATCTGACAGGCGTGCCCTAGCTAGGCGCCTGACGCAATCACCGTCGGTCGCCACGGCCAGCACACTCCCGTAAGGAGATTCCTCGATGCCGTCCGCTTCGCTCGACTCGCTGTGAGCAAGCGTCGTCCCGCAAGACGGAGGCTGGTGAACAACTCGATGCAAGCGTGGTGCGGGGCCTCGTTCGAGGTCGCGGCCACCACGAGCGGGGCCGAGTCACACAGGATCACGAGCGAGTCTGACCGAAGCCCTCGGCGAGGTAGTCGTCGATCTTGGAGGCGATGTCGGTACGGCCATCCTTTGCGACGCCGGAGCCGAAGAACATGGGCGGCTACGGACGCTCGGTCCCCGGCTGCCGAGCAAGCCGTCGCCGCAGGTCTGCGATCGCGAGGCAACCTGGTCGTCAGGCAACTCGCGCGTAGGGAGTGAGCGCCT
This sequence comes from Nocardioides sp., assembly GCA_051306135.1. Classification (GTDB taxonomy): domain Bacteria; phylum Actinomycetota; class Actinomycetes; order Propionibacteriales; family Nocardioidaceae; genus Nocardioides. The sequence goes on from JBPPMQ010000015.1 coordinate 2,223, forward strand.
CGCGCTCCTCCTCCGATACCTCGGTCTCGCCGTACCCAGGATCGAAGGACGCCATCAGCCCTTGGCCAGCAGGCTGTCCAGGAACTCCTGCACGTTGGCCGGGCGAACGTAGTCAGCCGGAATCTCACGACCTTCGAGGCGCGCGGACGCGACAGTGCTCTCGTGCACCGTCTCGCGGAGCACCTCGACCGGCATCTCCTGAATCGTCATCGTCGCCTCCTTCGCGTCTGCAACAAGGATACCGCGAGACGTCCTCCGACCACCGAGACGACGTCGTTGGTGGCAGTTGCTGGGAATTGCGGACTCTTTGCGGACTACAGGGGCGTCGGCGACCCCCGAAACCCGTCCTGACCTACGGAAACGTCTTCGGATCAGTAATACCAGGGGAAGCGCGGCACGCTCAGCGGGTGTTTCTGGTCGTCGTTGGCAATGCGGGTCTGACCTGCGAGAACGCGCTTGTTGTTGTTGGAGGTCGAATGGTCGCTCTGTGTCGTCCTGCCACATTTTTGCCACATCTTCGAGGCTGCTCAGGACCCGAACCGCTTGCGGTCCAGAGTCTTGAAGTAGAGGCGCTTCAGCGCCTGCTCAGCGCTGCGCTTCTCGGTGGCGAAGAAGTCGCGCTCCGAGGACGACGGGCCGACGGAGTTGATCTTGGATCGCAGGAGTTCCGGCGTGCAGCACAGGTCGGCGGCCTGAAACAGGCTGTAGTCGGACGGCACCACCTTGCGGACCCCGACCGTGCTCAACTGCGAGTTGAAGGCGCTGTTGACGATGTTGGTCAACTCCTTCTGCCCGTTGTCGTAGTAGATGACGATGCGGTCCCACGAGCTGAAGTACTCGTAGTTGTCGCGGATCAGCGCCCCCATGTCTCGGGACATCAGTGACACGAGTCGGTCGATCTCGCCGACTTCGCGCTTGTTGAGCACCAGCGAGTGCTGCCTGATCTCGCAGCGGTGTACGAAGTCCATCAGCAGCCGGAAGATGGCCCGTCGGGCAGGGACGTCCATCCAGCGGTACTCCTGCTCGCGCCGAATGAGGGGTCCAGCGTGGATGGCGTGGTCGATCGGGAGCCCTCGGGCCACCAGCCCGTCGTGGATGCCGTCGAGGTGGCCGCTGATGCTGTCACTCTGGTCGTGGAACACGAGACCGACGATGTAGAACGGCGAGTGTTTCTCGTACGGCCCGAAGTCACCTGACTCGTCGATGAAGATGCTGAGTTCTCCGCACGACCTACTCCAGAAACAACTTCAGGCGGGCGATGCCCGCCTGAAGGATGTGGCGAAGGTAGCTCCGCCTAAAGGGTGGACCATGACCCGAAGGTCAGCCCAGTGGGACAAGCCTAGCACGCGGGTTAGGCACGTCGGGCTGCCCAAAACCTACACCTCTGGCGGAGGGTAGTCAGCCGTCATGCCCGCTTCGACCGGGTTGGGATGAACGCCCGCCCCTTCGAGCGCAGCCAGCCGCGCCGAGATGTCTCGTCGCCCTGCTCCAGGCCCGAGCCCGCTCTCTATCGCGCGGGCCAGGACCGCCGCTTCGCCCCCGTGGTTTCGTGCGTGCCGCAGGTGCCCGGCGGCCTCAGCGTAGGCCGCTGGGGCCGTCCCGTAGCCGTCGCCTCCGGCACCGTTCTCGACTGCATCCATGCAGCGGAAAACCAACTCGAGGTGGGTGACCAGTTCCGCGCCCTTGAGCTTGCCGGGCCAGGGGAACTTGGTGCTCGAGAGGAACTCCCATGTCTGCTGGCCCTCGATCTCGGCTCCGCGATTCACCTGCCGAGAGCGACGTTACTTCGGCAGGCCGCCGAGGTCATCCAGTTCACCGGAACTCAGCCCGGTCATCATCGAGACTGCAGCAGCGTCAGTGCCGTTGAGTTGGCCAAGCGCAGCCTTCACGCCTGCATTGATCTCGTCTCGGTGCGCGTCGATGTACTCGCGTACGGCAGCGTCGACGATGTCCTTCTTTGAGCGCGACATGAAGTGAGCTGCGTGGGAGACGAGCTCATCGGTTGCGACATCGACCTTGATCGGTGCAGTAGCTGTAGCCATGGCAGGGAAACTCCTTGGGGTGAGGTCCCCGTTTGAACCTCAGGTACCAAAGTACCATCCGACACCTAGACGTTCAATGAAACTAGCCGCCCGACGACGTGGCCGCCCCAAGCGCATCGCTGGCCGTTTGTTGAAAATCGTGCGGACATTTTGCGGACTACAGGCCTGATTTCAGGGCCAAACAAGCCGCTGACCTGCGCGAACGCGCCAGATCAATAATACCAGGGGTAGGGCGACCAGTCTGGGTCGCGCTTCTCCAGAAACTGGTCGCGACCCTCCTGGGCCTCTTCGGTCATGTAAGCCAGTCGGGTGGTCTCACCGGCGAAGAGTTGCTGGCCGACCAGGCCGTCGTCGAGCAGGTTGAAGGAATACTTCAGCATCCTGATCGCGGTCGGTGACTTGGCGTTGATGATCCGTCCCCATTCCAGGGCCACCGTCTCCAACTCCGCATGCGGCACCGCCCGGTTGACCGCCCCCATGGAGACCATGGTGTCGGCGTCATACTCCTCGGCGAGAAAGAAGATCTCCCGGGCGAACTTCTGCCCGGTCTGCCTGGCCAAGTACGCCGACCCGTAACCACCGTCGAACGAGCCGACGTCGGCGTCGGTCTGCTTGAACCGGGCTTGCTCTTTCGAGGCGAGCGTCAGGTCGCTGACCACGTGCAACGAGTGCCCACCGCCGGCAGCCCACCCGGGCACCACACAGATGACCACCTTCGGCATGAACCGAATCAGCCGCTGGCATTCCAAGATGTGCAGTCGCGCCATCTTCGCTCGGTCGATCGGACTCGGCGCCTCCGCACCCGTGTCCGCGGACCCAGCGGCACCGTCTTCGTACTGATAGCCCGCTCGGCCACGGATGCGCTGGTCGCCGCCGGTGCAGAACGCCCACTTGCCGCTCTTCGCGCTCGGACCGTTGCCGGTCAACAGCACACACCCGACGTCGGCTGAAATGCGGGCATGCTCCAGAGTCCGCAGCAACTCATCGACCGTGTGCGGACGGAACGCGTTGAGCACGTCGGGCCGGTCGAACGCGATCCGCACCGTGCCGTGGGCCTTCGCCCGGTGGTAGGTCAGGTCCGTCAGGTCCTCGAAACCCGGCACCTCGTCCCACTGGTCGGCATCGAAAATGTCGGAGACCCCGGGGACAGCACTCATAGGTTCAGGCTATCGGTGTCGTTCGCCCCCGGGAATCCAACCGCACCCTGGTGCGTTTGCGCACACATGACACTAGAAGGCGAGTACGCACCCAGCTCCGCCAACTGGGTCCGCAACCAGGTCGAACAGTTCGAGGCCTCCTGTGGCACCGAGGCAACCACTCTGCGCGACACCGGCTACCCGATCGTGGTCATCACCAACATCGGTGCCACCTCCGGCAAGATCCGCAAGACGCCTGTGATGCGCGTCGAGCGCGGCGGTCGCTATCTCGCCGTCGCCTCGCTCGGCGGCGGTCCCAAAGACCCGTTGTGGCTGCGCAACCTACTGGTGAACCCGCGAGTCGAACTCCAAGACGGTGCCACCAAGAGGACCTACCTCGCCCGCCTGCTCGATGGCGCCGAGTATGACGACTGGTGGGCCGAGGCCGAACGTCAGTGGCCCACCTATGCCGACTACAAGGTCCGTGCCGCAGGCTACGGCCGAGTCATTCCGGCGTTCCTGCTCGAACCCGTCGACTGAGGCCACCGGGGCAGCGGCCCGGGGCAGCCCCCTGGGGGCCGCCTGAGTCGAACACTGGCCGAACACTCAGGTCAAACGGTCGCGATCGACACCGCCAGCGAAACCAGATGACCCAACCGGGCAAGTTCGGAGTCGAGGAACTCCGGCCCACCGCGTCGACCGATCACCACGATCTCGTTGCCGGAGATTCGGGCTCCGGCATACAGATTGTCATCGTCCTCGCTGAACTCCAGGCGCGAGGGAGCTTCCAGGTCGCAGAACTCCAGATCCACCGGAGCGTTCTCGGTGCCGGCACCGCTTCCGGTGACCCGGTGCAGTCGCACGGCCCAGTCGGCCCGGAAGGTGATCGGGAGGACTTCCACCAGCCGGTCCAGCGCCTGGTCCGGTGCGTCGGTGAGCGCCTCGACCGCTTCTAAGTCCAAGAACAGGTTGCCGCCGGCGGCATAGCGGGAGATCCACACCACCCGCACTCCGTCCAGGCCGTTGCAGGCCGACACGATCGAGTCGGGCATGGTGCCCGGGGTCGTCTCCAGCAGCACGTCGTCGACAGCAGTGCCGCCGAGGGTCTTCTCCACAATCTCGATCGCTTCGATGTCGCCTCCGGCCTCACCGATCGCGGTCGCCAGCCGACCCAGCGAGCCAGGTACGTCGGGCAGTTCCACGCGAAGCAGGTACGGCATGGCTACACCGTAGCGGCCCTGCCCGCCTGCCCGAAGTCGAGATCAGGAAATGGATCGGCCCTCCGCACCGCCGGAACCGAGGCGCCGCGACAGTCCGGTCGCCCGCGACGCCCTGGTCTCAACGGCCCTGCGGACCGCCTCCTGCGAACCGACCACCCGCACGAAACGCCTGGCCCGGGTCAACGCGGTGTAGAACAACTCGCGGGTCAGCAACCGGGAGTCCTGATCGGGCAACAGCACCGTGACCTCGTCGGCCTGACTGCCCTGCGACTTGTGGATCGTCAACGCATGCATGGTCTCCACCGACTCCAACCGGGTGGCAGCGAACGACCTCGCCCGCCCTCCACCCTGGATCCAGGCCCGTGGGCGGCCCTGCTCAACCAACACCACCCCGACCTCACCGTTGTAGACATCGAGGCCGGGGTCGTTGCGGGTGACCAGCAGTGGGCGGCCGGCATACCAGCCGGACACCTCGACCCCGTCCGCAGCGAGCCAGGCCTCCACCTGCCGGTTCCAGTGGCTGACCCCGAACTGACCGTGGCGATGAGCGCACAGCAGGCGATGCTCGCCCAGCGCAGCGATGGTGGCGTCCAGATCTCCGGCGTGAGCCAGCTCCACCACCCGGCGGGCGCGCGGCACCATCACATCCCGCAACCCTCCGACGTCGCGGGCCACCGCGATCTCCCCGCTCGGGGTGGCCAGCCTGGTCAGCACCGCCTCGGTATCGCCGATCCGCACCGCCTCCGCCAACTCCCGGATGTCGGCCTGCGAACGGTGGTTGACCTTCAACGAGACCACTGGCGAATCGGGCTCGTCGCGCCATCCGTCCACGATGTCGGACAACACCGCCCCGGCACCCACCGAGGCCAGTTGCTGCGGATCCCCGGAGAGCACCAGTCGGGTGCCCGAGCGGGTTGCCGCCACCAGAGCCGCCATCATCTCCAGATCGACCATCGAACATTCGTCGACGACGATCACGTCGAAGGCCAACGGGTTCGCCCGGTGACGGCGGAACCGGGTCCGGGACTCGGCACGCCACCCCAGCAACCGGTGCAACGTCGTCGGCTCTGGGGTTCCGATGCGTTCACGGTCGAGCGGTGCGAAGGCGGCGACCTCCTCCTCGATCGCCTCGGCAAGCCTGGCGGCAGCCTTGCCGGTGGGCGCCGCCAACGCGATCCGCACCGGGCGCTTGGTCGGTCCGGTCCGCTGCTCGCCAACCTGGTCGGCGACCAAGGCAAGGATGCGGGCGACCGTGGTGGTCTTCCCGGTTCCGGGGCCGCCAGTCAACACCGTCACCGGCCGGCGGACAGCGTGCACGGCGGCCTGCCGCTGTTCCTCACTGAACCGGTCACCGGCAACCCGGTCCAAGGCGGCACCGAGCCGGGACTCGTCGACCTCGACCGGGGCCGAGCGGAGCCGTTCGAGGTCGCGGGCCACCTCGATTTCGAGGTCTCGATACCGGCGCAGATAAAGCAGATCGTGGTCGAGGACCACCGCCCCGTCAGCCACCAGCCGGGACCCGAGCAGAGCTTCCACCCATGCCGGGTCCACCTCGTGCGGCGACATCGCCACCGAACCCTCCCGCAACGACCGGAGCACCAGTGCCACCACCGCCGTGGCCCGTTGGTCGTCCTCGGCGACGACACCGGCCAGTCGTCGGGCGAGTTGCACCTCGCCCGCATCAACGCGTCCGGACTGGTTGAGCTCAGCGAGCAGACCCGTCCCAGACAGGGCGATGCGTGACTCGAACGACTCAGGCATCGCTAGCTCCCGGACCGTCCAGCAGCGCCGAGACCGCCTCCACCAACGCCACCGGAGGCTTCCACGAGAACACCCCGGCCGGCATAGCTGCCCCGAGTGGGGTGTCCCAGGTCGGGGTGTCCGGCCCGGCCATGCCTCGCAGGTAGAGATAGAGCACCCCACCCAGGTGACGTTCAGGCTGATAGCCGGGCTGACGCCATCGCAGGAACCGGTGCAGGGTGACGGCGTAGAGAAGTGCTTGCAGCGGATAATCCGAACCGGTCATCGCCCGGTCCAACGCCGGAGGCGCATAGTCGGCCAGCAGCGACGGCCCCAACGCCGAACCGAGACGGTTGGTCTTGTAGTCGACCACCAGGTAGCGGGGTTGCCCGTCTCGTACGACCCGCAGCACCACGTCGATGGATCCGGTCAAGTAGCCGCGCAGGGTCCGGCCGGCCAGCATCGGGTCACCCAACTGCTCGACATACCCCCGCACCGGGTCACCGGCCGGAAGATGATCGGTCAACAACCCGGCCAGGTCACCGAGCAGTGGCGTCCGGCCCGGGGTCGGCTCCCAGCCACCACCCAACGGCATCTCGAACTCCACCTCCGCGAGCCGGTTGGCCAGTCCGATCTCGCGCAGGGTCCGGCCGTCGGCCAACGGTCCGAGCGGAGTGCGCAGCACTGCGGCCAGAGCCTGGGCCAGCAGCGGTATGTCGACATCCTCGGGCCAACGCACGAGTTGGTCGACAAGGTGACCGGTCAATTCGGCGACCAGGTCTTCGGCACCGGGATCGACGTGCTCCAGCACGGCATGCACCAGCGACCCGAACCGGGCGCCGGCCGGTTGGCCGGACAACGGCGCCACCTGATCACCCCGGTCGCCCGCGACCGACTCCGAGCGCGACCCGGATCTCATCGCCTCGTCGTCCTTGCCGACCTCTTCGGGTTCGCTGCCGACACCGGGGCCGGGGTGGCCGCTGCCGTCACGGCGGCTCAGCGCCGAGTAAGACGTGCGGCGCCAGGCCAGGTCCACCGGGCGGTCGAAGGTGCGCACCCCGATCGGTGTGTCGTCGCGGACCTCCACCCTCGCGGTCACGGCGGTGATCTCGGATCGTTCCAACCCGTAGGCTCCACGGTCGCGCCACCCGATCAGTGCCGCCTTGAGAATCTCGTCGGAGCCGACGGCGCCCTTGCCGGGCAGTTGGGCCACTTCCGGCCCGGATCGCATCAGCACCCGATGCAGCGCGGACTCGGGACAGTTGGTGTTGACCGCCCACCAGGCAACCACCTGTGCCTGGGCCCGGGTCATCGCGACATAGAGCAACCGCAGTGACTCCCCCGACGCCTCTCGGGCCTCGGCCGCGACTGCCTGCTGATGGCCGGGCCCGTCGTCCTCCCCCACCCAGACACAGCGTCGGCCATCGAGGTCGTGATACATCGGCATCGGCGGGGTCCGAACCCACCGGTCTGCCAGCGAGGGAAGATAGACGACCGGATACTGCAGGCCCTTGCTGGCATGGATGGTGACCAGTTGCACCGCTAGGGCGTCGGAGTCCAACCGCCGGGTCCGGTCGCCCAGATCGCCGGCGTCCGGGCTGAGCATCTGGTCGCCTAGCCACGTGCGCAACGCCATCACTCCCAGACGGGATCGGATCGACTCGGCGTGCAGCAGTTCGGCGATCTGCCGCAGATCTGTCAGGTCACGCTCGCCGCCGAGCACCCCGAGGAGCCGTTCGGGCAGGCCGGCCGCATTGGCCAACTCCAGCACCGCGGCCGGACCGCCGGTCGTGCAGGCCTCGAGCATGGTGCGGACCTGCTCGGCGACCCGATCGGTCAGGGCCTGGTCGTCGGCGAGTTGTTGGGCACGGTGACCGAAGAACCAGGTCAGCGCTGCTGCCCGGGTCCGATCGACCCGATTGGGTGCTTCCATCGCCTCCAGCAGCCGCAGCCAGTGGCGGGCCGCGGGGGTGGTGAACACGGTGCCCGACCCGGCCACCACTGCGGGCACACCTTCGGCCCGCAACGCCTTCTGGATGGTGCGCAGGTCTTCGTGTCTGGTCGCCAACACCGCGACGTCGCCGGCTTGCAGCCGACGGTCCTCGAAGGTGGCGCCGCTGGTCAGCAGTCGCGCGATGTCGGCGGCAAGATCGGCGGCGATGTGGGACCGGACCTTAGCCACGGCCGGCAGTCGGCCCTGCTGTGGGCGAGCGGACAGGTCGCCGCGCAGCACTCCTCGCAGCCGCACCGGCTCGAGGTGGGGTGCGCCGACCAGTCGATTCTCGGTCCGGTGTGCGTTGATGGGGTGGACCACGATCTCGGGGTCGCCGAGTTCGAGGCTCTCCATCAGGGTGTGTACCCCGGTCACCACGCCGGGGTCGGATCGGAAGTTGGTGTCCAGGGTGAGCCGCTGGTCCGCAGCCCGAGCTGCGGACAGATACGCGAACACGTCACCGCCGCGGAACCCGTAGATCGCCTGCTTCGGGTCACCGATCAGCACCATCGCGGCGTGTCCGGTGAAGGCCCGGTCGAACACCTGCCAGGAGACCGGGTCGGTGTCTTGAAACTCGTCGATGAGCACCACCGACCAGCGTCGCCGCATCCGGGTGCGGGCCGGGGCATCCTCCTCGGCAAGGGTGTCGGCCAACTGCTGCAGCAGATCGTCGTAGGACAGCAGTCCGGCGGCCTGTTTGCGCCGCGTCATCTCGGCACGGACCGCTCGCCCGAACCCGACCCGGATCCCGTCCGGACTCCGCGGGTCGGCGTCAGCGGGTTCGAGGCTGGTGCCGCCGAGCATCGCGTTGCGGGCGATGTCGCGGGCCACTGCCAGCGAGAGGGCGGGGGTGGGCTGATCAGAGAAATCGCGCAGCCACAGGTCGCCGACCACCTGGCTGAGCAGTTCGTCGGTCTCTGCCAGGCGGGCGGACTGGTCGACGTCTCCGGCGACCCCCAACGAGGCCAGCACCAGAGTGCAGAAGGAATGGATGGTCACGATGGTGGCCGCGTCGAAGTCGGCCAGCGCGGTGACCAGCCGCTGCCGACGTTGACCCACCTCGGCTCGCGTCCCCCGCCCGAGTACGCCGGCCAGCACCGACTCCCCCGGGGGGTGACCGTCGAGGATCTGGGCGAGTAGGCGTTCGGCCTCGACCAACTGGGCGCGCACCCGCTCGCGCAGTTCAGCGCTGGCCGCTCGGGTGTAGGTGACCACCAGGATCTCGTCGAGTGCCGCCCGGCCCTCGGCCACCATCCGGGTGACCAACGCGCCGATCGTCCAGGTCTTCCCGGTGCCGGCGCTGGCCTCGAGCAGCATCGTGCGGCCGGGAGCGGGCAGGCTGCCCGAGATGTCGAAGCTGGTGCTCCCCGCTCCCATCAGGACTCCTCGATCCGCTGGGAGTCGAGCATCGGCACCCAGACGTCGCGGGCCAACCGCGGCATCTGGTCCCCGGTGAGCCGCGACAGTGGTGCACGGTCGCCGTAGACCAGCACATGTGCGGGTGCGGTGTTCTCCCCCGGAGCCCCACCGAATCGAGCCCCCAGCCAGGCGTCGGCGGCGTCGCGTTCCGGGTCACGTCCCCGCGCCTCGGCCCGTGCCCACTCCAGGGAGGTCTTCAAGGGCAACGGCAAAGGATGGCGCAGCCCTTCGTGCCAGATCCGCACCAGGGTGCGCAGCCGCGCACGAGCCTGCGCGGGGTCGGGAGTCACGATCACGTGCGCGACCCCCGAACTCGACCGGCCGATCACGTGACCGGTCCACGGCAGGTCCGGTCGGGCCGCCATCAGCACCAGCGTGTCGATCCAACTGCGCAGCTGCTGTTTGGCGGCCACTCGGCTGAAGGTGGTGGCGATCTGCCGGGTGTCGTAGACACCAGGCACCTGTCCGACCAGGCCGAGGCCGTCACCGAGGTCGAGTTCGATGTCGATGCTGACTGCGTCGGCGGGGCGGCCGGAACCGAAGCCTGGAGCGGCGGCTTCCAGGATGCGGTCGACGATCTCGCGCACATCGCGGATCTGGGCGCGGCCGAAGGCCCCGGGCGGCACGATGCCCAGTCGGGGTTCTCGCTCGCAGGCCCGGGCAAGTTCGCCGGGTCCGACCAGCGCCGCTCGCAGCAGCCGTTCGCCGACCTGCCAGCGGGCCAGGCCGACCAGTTCGGTGGCGATCTGGTCAGCGGCGGGGTCGGCCTCGGATGGCACCCGAATGCGCAGATTGCGGACGAACGTCGCCACCGGGTCGGAGTAGAAGCTCCGCAGGTCCTCCAGCGAATCGGGCTGGGTGGCCTCGGGGGCGACGTCGATCGCGCTGAACGGGCCCTGGATGACGCGGGTGGGATGTCGGGCCGCGAGCGCCCCGGCATAGGCGGCCGGGTCGAAACTGAACGGCGCCTCGGCGCGAAGTTCGTCGGGGTTGAAAGGTTGGAGTCGATGGTGGTGCACCACGTCGAGTGTGGTGTCGGTGGTCGCGTCCACTGCCTCGATGAGTTCACCCAACGGAACGGCAGCCGGTCGACCGACTCCGGTCAGTTCGCTGGCCCCCGAGTAACTGAGCACCAGAGTCTCGGTGGCCGACCCGATGGCGTCGAGCAGCAGTTGACGGTCCTCGCTGCGTCGGTCGCGTTCCCCGGTGAGGGGACGTTGCGCGAGCACGTCGTCCCCGTCGAGGTGGGAGCCGCGGGGGAAAGCACCGTCATCGAGTCCGACCACGGCGACGACCCGGTGCGGCACCGACCGCATCGGGGTGAGCGTCGCGACGGTGAGTGCGCCGGTGCGGAAACTGGCGCGGGTGGGTCTCGGACCGAACCGGGCCTCCAACAGTGCCACCAGGTCGGCGTGACCCAGCAGCGTCCCGGGGTCGGCGTCGGTGGCCATGGTGGCCATTTCGGACTCCAGGGCCGCCATCTGCCACTGGTCGTCGGGGTCCAGTTCGCACAGTGATCCGACCGCGTCGATCAGGGTCTGGGCCCAGCGGTCGGCGGGGGCCCGGTCGGTCATCGAGGTGACCGCAACCCTGATCCGGTCGTAGGCTTCGGCGAGGCGTCCGACCAGGTCGAGGTCGTCGCTGGGCATATCCTCCAGGGCGGCGACCTCCCTCAGATCGTCTGCGACCGCGACACCGGCGGCCATCCGTCGCAACCCGAACTCCCAGGTGTTGACCTCGAACGCCCCCATGCCGTGGCCGCCGCGGTGCTCGGCGTCGAGTCCCCACCGCACCTCGGCCGCCTCGGCCCAGCCGGCGATCCGGGCATGGTCGGAATCGTCGAACCTGAACCGGCGTGCCAGCAACGGGTCGGCCAGCAGGTCCAAGACGTCTGCCACGGTGGCGCGGCCGGTGACCAGCTCCAGGAGTCGTCGGGCCAGCCGCACGACCGGGTTGGTGACCGTGGTCGCCCGGTCGGCGAGCCTGACCCAGAGTCGGTGGGCCGGATGTTGACCGGCGCCGGCCTCTGCCAGGCCGAAGGCAGCACCGACCAGCGGGCCGTAGGTTTCGATGTCGGGGCACATCACCACGATGTCGCGTGGTTCGAGGGTGGGGTCATCGGCCATCAGCCCGACCACGACGTCGCGGACGACCTCCACCTGACGACTGGGCCCGTGACAGGCATGCACCTGCACTGACCGATCATGGGGAGCCGGAGTGCGTGCGGACCGGGTCGCTGGATCGGCGACCTGGTTGGCACGCAGGTCGGCCTGGAGCCACCCGAGCAGGGTTTCGGGCGTCCGGGGAGGGGGAATGACCTCGTCGGTGGCGTCGATGAGTATCGGGTCCAGGGAGCGGCGCACCTCGCGGGCGTCGCGTCCCAGGGAGGCCAGCAGCGGATGGCCCACCAACCGGGCCGAGTCGTCGTCGCCCCGATTGACCGGTCCGCCTCGGAGTCGCTCCCACAGCACCGGCGAGGTCTGCGGGAGCCACAGGTGCACCTGATGGTGCCGGGCCAGACCCGCGAGGAGTTGGGTGTCGGCGGCGCTGAACCGGGTGTGCCCGAACAGCGAGATTCGCTCGGGAAGGTCGGGGGCCGGATGGCGCCGGAGCCGAGCGGCCGCGTCGGCCAGCCGCAGGTGGGGCGCGGGACCGTCACCACGGGCTTCCAGGCGGGCCACCACCCGGCGCCACACTTCGGGTTGCCACCGCTGGTCGGTCGGTAGGTCGTGTCCGAGCCCGTCCCCGAACCCACCGGCGGTCCAGTCGGCGATCATCGCCGGTCGGGCTTCGACGTACTCGGTGAGGAGTCGGGCAGTCTTGTCGGCCACCGACCAGCGACGATGCTCCGCGCCTGCCAGATGTCGGGCCAGTACGTCGGCCCACGGCTCGGCGACCGAATCGTCGATCACCGCGACCACGTCCCAGACCAGCCGCGCCGGGGACCAGGGGTCCCGGGCTTCGCGATCCAGCAGCAGCGAGAACAGGGCGCGTGGGTTGACGAAGTCGATCCCTGCACAGACCCCGGCCTGGCCGGAAGTGGCTCCGAGCCGGTGGGACAGCCGTTGGGCGAGCCACCGCTCCACACCTCGGGTGGGAACCACCACGATCTCCCTGGCGAACGGGTCCTGGACCGGGGCCGCCAACAACTCGCCGAGGGCGTCGGCAAGTTGGTCGGTGCGGCTGGCGCGGTGGACGTGGACGGTCATCGTGGGCAGGTTACCGATCAGGTCCGGGAGAAACACCCGACGAGGCCGACGAGGCCTGGGCAGGTTGGGTGGGTGTTCAGTCGTCCCAGCCGGCCTCGAGGTCCGCTTCCTCGATCTCGGAGGTCAGTTCGAGCACCGCCTCGGGCTTGCCGTAGAACCGCCGGAAGCTGTAGACGACCAGGGCGAGAGCCAAGATCCCAGAGACCACCAGGGACACTCCGGTCCAGAATCCTCCGAAGAGCCACCACTCGTCGGTGACGATCCACCAGTTGGGCCACCAGTCCGGCACCGCCGGGTCCAGCATCCACAGCACCCCGATGCCGAGCAACCACAGCACCCCCAATCCTGAGACCACGATCCGCGGCCAGGTCTCCACCGACTCTGCGGCGCCCCGCAGGGCGCGCAGACGAATCGGTTCGAGTCGGCGTTCGGCCCACTCGTATTGCTGACTGAGCAGAACCAGTCCGGCGAAGATGCACAGGAGGCCGGGCCCCGGCAGCACCAAGGCCGCGGTGCCGACCACCACCAGGACCCACCCCAGGGTCTCGAGCACCAGTCGTTTGGCCGCAGCGCCGCCCGGAATGTTCACAGGGTCACCCTAGCTATCGGGGCCAACGACCGGCCGGCTCGACAAGTCCCAGGCGAGAGGTTGGCCGCGGAAATGGAAGCTGCGGCAGGCGTCTCGGGTCGCCTGCCGCAGCGGAACAATTATGTCCCAGGTCCGGGTCGATCGTGCAACTGTTCCGGAACTATTTTACGAAATTTCTTTCGACGCTGTCCCTCAAGCCTCATCCAGGGCCGCGCAGACCCGTCGGTGGGCTACCCAGATGGCCTCCGGGAGGCCCGGGAATTGCGCCAGATGCTCCTCGCGGAACTTCATCTCCTGACGCCAGCGGTCCACGTCGATGCTGAGCAAGGTGTCCAGATCGCGCTGCGGGAGATCGAGGCCCTCCAGGTTGAGTTCGGACTCCCGGGGCAGCACCCCGACCGGGGTCGAGACACCGGAGACTTCGCCGGCCTTGAACTGCAACAGCCACAGTAGGGCGCGCAGGTTCTCGCGATAGCCGGGCCACAGGAAGTGACCGTTCTGCGGGTCCCTCTGGAACCAGTTGACGTGGGCGAAGATCGGCTGCTCGGTGGCGGCACCGATGATGTTGAGCCAATGGGCGGCATAGTCGCCCTCTTCGTAGGCCATGAAGGGACGCATCGACATCGGGTCGTAGCGCAATTGACCCTCGACTCCTTCGGCAGCGAAGGTCGCCTCGGCGCCGAGTGTCATCCCGTCGTAGACGCCCTCGGCGAGGTCGGTGATGGCGCGGATCAGGGGCTCGCGGTCTCGGGTGCGGCCACCGAAGATGATCGCATCGACGGGCACACCTGTTGGTGCGTCGTAGTCGGGCGCCGCGTTGGGCACGTTGGCGATCGCGGTGGTGAACCGACTGTTGGGGTGGGCCCAGGGGTCGCCCTGCTCGCCGAGGGACCGGTCGGAGATCTTCTCTCCCTTCCAGTCCATCCACCCGGTGGTGTCCTCCGGCGGGTTCTTGGTCCGGCCCTCCCACCACACGTCGTGGCTGATCTCGTTGTAGGCCACGTTGGTGAAGATGGCTCCGGAGCCGGGCTGGATCGCGTCGATGGCAGTGGGGTTGGATGCCTCGTTGGTGTCCTTGGCGACCCCGAACACCCCGAACTCGGGATTCAGCGCCCAGATCCGGCCGTCGTCGCCGACCCAGAGCCAGGCGATGTCGTCGCCGTAGAAGGAGACGGTGTAGCGGTCCCCGAGTGCCTCGGGAGACAACGTCATCGACAAGTTGGTCTTGCCGCTGGCCGAGGGGAACCCGCCGACCACGTGGAAGTCTTTGCCGGTGACTCGGTCGTGAATGCCGAGCAGCAGGAACTGCTCGGCGAGGAACTTGCCGGAGGCCCGGCCGTCGTAGCAGGCCTGGCGCAGTCCGTGGGCGATCTTGCCGAGCAGGGCATTGCCGCCGTATGACGACCCGTAGTGCAGGATCATCCGCTGATCTGCGACGGTTGCGAACAGGCGCTCGTCGTCGCCGGTGCCCTGACCGAGGTTGGCCAGGTCGCCGGTGACGTGCACGGCACGGACGAAGGATTCCGGGTCGGCGAGGTCGTTGATGTAGTCGATCCCGACGCGGGCCATCCGGATCATCTGCTGGACCACGGGACGTGAGTCGGTGATCTCCACACCTGCGGCGTAGGCCTCCAACGGGCTGCCTGCGGGTGCCATCAGGTAGGGGATGACATACATGGTCTTGCCGGCGCTGGCTCCGCGCATCCGCTCGGTGAGCGTGGCAACGGTCTCCTCGGCCGGCTTCCAGTTGTTGTAGACACCCTTGTCAGCGGGATTGGAGGTGGCCACGACTGTGCGCTCCTCGGAGCGGGCGGTGTCCTTGAAGTAGGACCGGCTGTAGTAGCGCCCGCCACTGACCGGGAGTAGTTCTCCGGCCTCCAAGGACTCGGCGAGCAGTCGGGCATCGTCGGATGCGCTGACTACTTCAACAGTCTCGGCACCGGTGATCGCGAACCATTCGGTAACGAATTCGCGCACGGCAACATTCTTCAGACCTGCTTCGTCCAGGATCTGGTCCAACTCCAGCATCAGCTGTCCTCCTGTCTGTGTCGGCCCTCGACGACACAGTCACCCCTCGGAAGCCTCTTCCGAGGAGGTAGTATCACGGCGCGTCGTTGCACCATTTCGGCAGGCTACAGTCTCGCGATAGGCGCCCCTATTGGAACGATCACACCCTGTGAGTCCCATCACAGTTAGGCCGGCGATCCTCGTCTAGGGGGCTGCGTGGGGCGTTTCGGAGCGTCCGACTGCCAATAGTCCGAGCCCGAACATCAGCCTGTCGCGCGGCGAACGCAGGGACCGCCCGGTGAGTTGCTCGATCTGCTTGATCCGATAGAGCACCGTATTGCGGTGGCAGTACAACTCCTCGGCGGCGCGGGTGGCCGACCCGTGACAGCGCATGAGGGTTTCCAGTGTGGAGATCAAGGTGGAGTGCTGGGCACCGCCGCGCATCAGCGGTGCCACGGTCTGCTCCACCAGTAGCGCGGTGACCTCCGGGCTGCCGCCTAGGAGCAATTCCGGCAGCCGGTCGGCCACGTGCACAACACCCGAGACGCCCCGGGGCAGGGTGCGGGCAGCGCGGGTGGCTAGATGGGCGTCGGCGAAACCGGCCACCCCCTCTGCCGCGACGGCCACGCCGATCCGTCCTTCAGCCACGGAACCGAGCAGGTCGACCAACTCGGTCGTTTGAAGTCCAGCGAGCGGCACCAGGCCGAAATGGGTCCCCTGGCGCACGCTCCAGAACGAGATCCGGCCAGCCCGTTCCAGCCGGTCCTGCGCCTGGCGCAGCGGCTCACTGACGGCGTCGTCGAGTGGGGCCGCCACGCACGCGACGGGCTCACCGGCGGCGACACCGAGTCCAACGGCCGCCTCGTCCACGATGGTGGACTCGCCGGACTGGGGGTCGAGAAGCCGGTCGAGCAGGCTCTGGATCAACTGCTGGTCGCGTCGGGCGATCTGGGCGGTCTCGCGTCGGTGGGCGTCGATCAACACAGCGCTTTGGACATCAAGGTCGAGCCACAGGCGCTGTCCGGCGACCAGCAGCAGGGGGTCGCCCAGGCATTCGACACCCCGTCGGGCCAGGGAGTGGTGGTGCTCGACCAGGGCCTCCCACAGCACCCGGGTGCCCAGGTTGTAGCCATTGAGCACGACTTCCAGAGAGATCGCCTGACGCGCCCGACGGCGACCGGCGTCGCGCCACATGGCGATGTTGGTCCCCGAACCCGCCACCTGCCCGGACAGCGTGCGCAGCCCCTGCCTGACCTGCTCCCTGGCATTGCCGCGGACATCGGCCAGGAGTTCGGGCGAAGCCGCTTGGAACCAACCGGGGTCGTTGGCCCGCAGACGAGCGGTGATGTTGTCCGCGATGCGGTCGGCGAACGGCAGCAGCGCAGCCCACGCCTGCTCGATCTTGGTGTCCACCTCGACTGCGTCATCGTCGGCGTCCGTAAGCATCGGCCCGGGCGCTGGGGGCTGAACACCTCGACGTGACATAGGTCACAGCCTCACACGAGCGCACAAACCGCGCCACCCCCCAACCGTGGTTCAGGGACTTTCGCCCGAAAAGTCTTGTGCACTCCGTCCATATTCATCCTTTGTGCATTCCGACCAGAGTGATCTGCGCCACATCAATTCGAGTCACCCAGGAGGCCACCCGCGTGAGCGCCCCTCGGCATGCCACATCCGAACCGATCCTTTCGATGCGGTCGATCTCTGTGCACTTCGGCGGCATCACCGCACTGAGCGAGGTGGCCCTCGACGTTCCCACGCGCGGTGTCACCGGGGTCATCGGTCCCAACGGCGCAGGCAAGACCACCCTGTTCAACGTGGCCTGCGGACTGACGCATGCCACCACCGGGACCGTGCACTGGCGCGGCGAAGACGTCACCCGCTTGTCGGTGCACCGGCGCTCCCGCCTCGGCATCGCCCGCACCCTGCAGGGCCTGGGCCTGTATGCCGGCATGAGCGTGGTCGAGAACGTCATGGTCGGTCTGGACACCCAAGCCAAGTCGGGCTTCTGGGCCGGTCTGCTCGCCACGCCGCGGTCGAGCCGGGAAGAACGACTGCTCCGGGACAAGGCGATGGACACTCTGGCCGATTTCGGCGTTGCGGCTCACGCCCGGAGCCGTCCCGAGTCGCTGCCCTACGGACTGCGTAAGCGGGTCGCGCTGGCTCGCGCGGTGATCGCCGACCCGGCGCTGCTCATGCTCGACGAACCCGCTAGTGGACTCTCCGAGTCCGAGATGGACGAACTCGCCGACCTGATCGTCGACCTCGGCACCCGGATGACGGTGATGTTGGTCGAACACCACATGGACCTGGTCATGCGAGCCTGCGACCAGATCCTGGTCCTCGACTTCGGCCGGGTGATCGCTCAGGGTGCCCCCAGCGAGGTTCAGAACGATCCCGCTGTGGTGGCTGCCTACCTCGGCAACGAAGTGCCGGCGGCTGAGACCGGCATCGGGGGTCCGGCATGAAACTGCTGACGGTTGCCTCACTGAGCGCCGACTACGGCGCTGTGCGCGCGCTCAAAGACGTCAGTTTCGACATCGAACAAGGCACCGTGACCGCGGTGCTAGGCGCCAACGGCGCCGGAAAGACGACGCTGCTGCGTGCCGTCTCGGGACTGACCAAGGCGTCCAGCGGCACGGCGACCTTGGGTGAGATCGACCTCCTCCGCACTCCCACCGAGGAGATGACCCGTATCGGGTTGTCCCACGTGCCGGAGGGACGGGGCGTGATCGCCGAACTCACCGTGGCGGAGAACCTGCGTCTGGGTGAGCTCGGCGCGCGGCGAGGAATCGAGCGACGATTCGACCGCGAGCGGATCTTCGACCTGTTTCCCATTCTGGGCGAGCGACGCCATGCGGTGGCGCACACACTGTCGGGCGGCGAACGGCAGATGTTGGTGATCGGCCGGGCGCTGCTGGCCGAACCGACCATGCTCCTGCTCGACGAGCCGTCGCTGGGGCTAGCGCCACGCGTGGTCGTGCAGATCTTCGCCCTGGTCCGAGACCTGGTCGACTCCGACGGCCTGACCGTGCTCCTGGCCGAACAGAACGCGCGCAGCGCGCTGTCGATCGCCGACCGCGGTCTGGTGCTGGGCCAAGGACGCCTGGTGGCCGACGAGCGAGCCGACGACCTGGCGGATGACGACCGCCTCCGACACGCCTACCTGGGCGCCTGAGCAAGGAGACGAGGACGGATGCAGCAACTTCTGACCACCACCCTGACCGGACTGACACTCGGTTTCATCTATGCCGCCTTCGCGCTTGCGCTGGTCATGATCTGGCGATCGACCCGGATCGTTAACTTCGCCCAGGCGCCGATGGCGATGATCACCACCTACATCGCACTGTCGCTGATCGACTCCGGGGCGGGATACTGGGTCGGGTTCGTCGTCGCCCTGCTCTCTGGCCTGGCGTTGGGCGCCGCCACCGAGTTCGTGGTCATCCGACGGGTCGACACCTCCTCCCACATCCTTCCGGTGATCTTGACCCTCGGGCTCTTCATCGTGCTCCACTCGCTGGCCGGACTGATCTTCGGCAGCCGGTTCCGGTCCTTCCCGGCGCCGTTCGGAGTGACCGGCTTCGAGGTCGGTGACACCACGATTGCGCTGACAGAGTCCGGGGTCTTCACCATCGTCGCCGTGCTGGTGACCCTGGCCGGCTTGGCGCTGTTGTTCCAGTTCACCGACGTCGGGCTGCGGATGCGCGCCTCAGCCTTCAACGCAGAGGTCTCCCGCCTGCTGGGAGTCCGGGTCGGGCGGATGCTGAGCCTGGGATGGGCGCTGGCCGCGCTGGTGGGTTCGCTGTCGGGGCTGCTGATCGCGGGCGGTGGCCTGGTGCATCCCTCCTACATGGATCCGGTGGTCGTGTTCGGTTTCGTGGCCGCCGTCCTCGGCGGGCTGGACAGTTCGGTCGGCGCTGTGGTCGGTGGACTGATCCTGGGCCTCACCCTCAGTTTCGTGTCCGGGTACGTCGGCTCTGAACTGGTTCCGATGGCCGCGCTGCTGGTGCTGATGGCTGTGCTCTTCGTGCGGCCCGGCGGACTCTTCTCGGCACCGGCGGAGAGGAGGGTCTGATGCAGATCTTCGCGATCCTCCGCGATCACCCGGGGCTGCGGCACATCCTCCTGGCCCTTCTCGGCGCCGTGGTCGCCGCCGCCGTACTAGCCGGGGCCAGCGAGTTTCGGGCGACGCAACTATCCAGCGTCGCCTACCTGGCCACCGCCGCAGCAGGCTTGACCATCCTGACCGGCCTCAACGGACAGCTCTCCTTGGGGCACGGTGCCTTCATGGCGATCGGGGCCTACACCGCTGCGTTGATGCTCCAAGACGCCGAACCGGTGGCGCCCCTCCCGCTCGTCCTGCTCTCCGCGGCCGTGGTCGCAACGGTGGCCGGGTTCGTAGTCGGGCTGGCCGCTGCCCGCCTCAGCGGCCCATATTTGGCCGGTGCCACCCTCGCACTGGCGGTGGCCGTGCCCGGCCTGGCGATCTTCTTCGGCGAGACCCTGGGCGGCGAGCAGGGCCTCAGCATCCGCGTGCCCGACGCCCCCGACTGGTTCGCCGACACGCTCTATCTCCTCACTGCGGTCGACCCCTCGCGCGGACGGTACATCGCCTTCGTGTCCTGGGTGGTGCTGATCGTCGTGCTGGTGCTGTTGGCCAACTTGGCTGCCAGCCGGGTCGGCCGCACCTGGAGAGCGGTCCGCGATGACGAGATCGCGGCCCAACTGGCTGGCATCGACGTCGCTCGCAGCCGGATCACCGCCTTCACGGTCAGCGCTGCCTGTGCCGGCATCGCCGGTGGCGTGATGGCGCTGGTGGTCCGCATCGCTGCGCCGAGCGGGTTCACCTTGACACTCTCGATGACGTTGGTGGCCGCCATCGTCATCGGCGGTCTGGGAACTCTGACCGGGGCACTGATCGGGGCCGGCCTGCTCACCTTCTTGCCGCAGCTCGCCACCGACGCCGGAGGCAACCTCGGATTCGACGACGTGCAGTCTGCCCAACTGGCGCCATTGGTCTACGGCCTGGTGATGATGCTGGTGGTCCTGCTCTCCCCCGGCGGCCTGGTGGGACTGGCACGACGAGCGCCGCGGCCTTGGCGCCGGGCACCCGCGACCCCGCCCGAGACTCCGTCCGGCCCCACCGACCTCCCGTCCGCCGAGGAGTCCGACCTACCCAAGTCCGATCAACACAAGGATCAGGGAACAACCCGAACCACCATCGAAAGGGATCCAGCATGAACCATTCACAGCCGCCTCGACTCACCCTCGGAAGCCGACGGCGACCAGCCGTCGTCGCCCTCGCTGTGGTCGCCGGGATGACCCTCTCCGCCTGCGGAGCCGGCGAGGATCGGGAGGACGCCGAGGTCTCACCCGAGCAGACCGTCGGAATCACTGACGACACGATCACCATCGGTGGGCACTTCCCGCTGACCGGCGTGGCAGCCCCTGGCTACAGCGAGATCCCGCCCGGCGCGCAAGCCTACTTCGACTTCGTCAACGCCAACGGCGGCGTCAACGGCCGCCAGATCGAGTTCCTGGTCAAGGACGACGGCTACAACCCGACCAACACCAGTGCGGTGATCAACGAGTTGGTGCTGCAGGACGAGATCTTCGCGCAGTTCGGGGGGCTCGGCACACCCACCCACGGAGCTGTCATCGACTTCCTCAACGACGAGGAGGTGCCCGACCTGTTCGTCTCCTCGGGCTCGCGGCAGTGGGGCGAGACGCCCGATCAGTACCCGTACACGTTCGGTTGGCAGCCTGACTACTTCATCGAGGGCAAGGTCTTCGGCCAATACATCGCCGAGAACATGCCCGACGCGAAGATCGGCCTGTTCCTGCAGGACGACGACCTCGGAGCCGACGGCGAGGCCGGGGTGCGAGAGTACGCCGACAGCCAGATCGTGGAAACGGTGAAGTATGTCGCCGGCAACACCGACATCGCCCCGCAGATCGCGAAGCTGAAGGCTTCTGGAGCCGACCTGGTGATCGGCTTCAACGTGCCGTCATACACGGCGCTGTCGCAGTTGGTGTCGATGCAGATCGGCTTCAAACCGCAATGGATCTACTCCAACATCGGCTCGGACGCCACGCTGGTCGGTTCACTGCTTTCGAACTTCTCCGAGGGTGCGGTCGAGGACGGTGCGGCACTGCTCAACGGCATGATGACCACCGAATACATGCCGGCGGTCGCCAACACCGACGACCCATGGATCCAGTTGTGGCAGCGGGTCTGGGACGAGTACGGCAAGGGCGAGATGACCACCTACACCACCTACGGAATGGCCGAGGCCTACACCTTCGTGCAGGCGGCGATGGCGGCCGGTGAGGACCTGACCCGCGAGGGCATCGTGTCGGCGTTGGAGACCTCGGTGGCTGATCTGCCGGGTCCCGGTTACGGCCCGCTGCGCTACTCCGAGTCCAGCCACCTGGGACTTGCCGGGCTTCAGGTCGTCGAACTTCAGGACGGTGTCGGCATGCCGAAGACCGACGTCCTGATCACCGACCTGGGTGATGCGCCGATCGAAGCCGACTCCTCGGCCGCCGGAGAC
Source organism: Nocardioides sp. (assembly GCA_051306135.1). Taxonomy (GTDB): domain Bacteria; phylum Actinomycetota; class Actinomycetes; order Propionibacteriales; family Nocardioidaceae; genus Nocardioides. The sequence continues at coordinate 24,132 of JBPPMQ010000015.1, forward strand.
GCCCCGCCGGAGAGCGGCATTCCGGAACTCGGCTGACCGTACGGTTCCCCGCGGGGCCGGGCCATCGTCATCAGCACGGTGGACCGGCCCCGCTGGGACCGCAGGCTCTCGATTTAGCCACCGCGTCGGCTCTCGGCTATTCTCATGCGGTCGCCCAGTGATGCGCGGCAGGCGCCTGTAGCTCAACGGATAGAGCATCTGACTACGGATCAGAAGGTTTGGGGTTCGAATCCCTACAGGCGCGCACCTC
>JBPPMQ010000032.1:0-3022 GCA_051306135.1 Nocardioides sp.
CGACCACTTCAGCGTGGCGGCGCCGGCCGGAGGCGGAGCGCCAACTGGGGGCATACGCGGACCGCCTCCCGCGCCCGGCCGATCAGCTCGGGGGTCGCCGGGCCGGTGACGATCGGGTAGCCCCACTGGTCGAGCTCGATCAGCTCGGGCAGCACCTCGTGGCACAGGCCACGACCACGACAAGCGGGCCAGTCGACCAGAAGTTGGGCGTTCATGACGCCTTCTGGCTCTTCGGCGAGGCGTTCCAGGCGCACCCGCCCGTCCCGTGTGCGACGACCTCGTCCGGGAGTGCGGTGAGCAGCGAGCGGATCAGGCGGACGGTGCCGTCCGGGTGCGCGCACGCGCCACGACGTTCGACGAGCACGGCCAGCTCCTCGACCCGGGCTGTCCCGCCGGTGCCGTTGGTCACCGCGCGGACCGCCTCGGCCAATGCAGGCAGGCCGTTGAGGCAAGGCCCGCATCGGCCAGCGCTTTGGCCGGCGAGGTAATCCACCACTCGACTGGTAAAGACCACCGGGCACCCGGTCGGGCTCACCAGGATGCCGGCGCCCAACGGCGCCCCAAGCTCGCGAAGCCCGTCCACCGAGAGGCGGGCACGGCTCAAGCTGGCGCCGGAGAGCCAGGCACCGTGGAATCCCCCAAGCAGGACAGGTCGGCACAGCCACTCCGGGGGCACGACTTCGGCCAAGGGGGTCCCGAATGCCACCTCCGTCACCACCGGCGTCGGCCCGGACAAAGTCAGCAGGGTGGTGCCCGGCTCGGCGACCGTGCCGTGCGCGGCGTACCCAGCATCGCCGATGAGGAGGAGGCGACCGACTTGGGCCCATGTCTCGGCGTTGGAGAGCAGGGTGGGTCTTCCGTGGTGTCCGTCGACCGCCTCCGGCTGCCAGGCGGTGACCGGGAGGTTCGGCCGCCCGGCCATCAGCTCGAGCACGGCCCTCGCCTGCCCGGCCACGAACCGGTCCGCGGCGGCATGGACGGTGATCCGTCCTCGCTCGGGGCGCTCGGCAACGGCAGCTCGCACCGCCGCCGCCACGTGGCGGCGGTCGCGGGGGACGATGACGTGCACCTCGCGGGCGCCGAGGGCACGGGCGGTGGCCAGCGCCCCGTCGAGCACCAGGTGAGGCCGGGTCACTGCGAGGGCGCTGTCCTTGTGGCTGGCCGGTTCGCCCTCGCTGGCGTTGACCACCACCACCGGACGGCGACCGGAGGCCGCGGCGCGAAGCTTGACCGCGAACGGGAAGGCGGCGCCGCCGCGGCCCCGCAGGCGCATCCGGTCGACTCGATCGACCAACTCGGCCAGCGGCACCTGGGCGAGCTCGCCATACTGCTGGCGATGTGCCGCAAGGCCAGGCCCGTGGCCGATGCCGTCGAGAAGCGCCAGCCCGGGGCGGATCCGCGGCTCGACCTGCATGGGGACAGGCGAGGCAACCGTCATCGTCCGACCACCCGAACGGGTCGCCGGGCAAACAGCCTGCCCACCCTCAGCGAGGCCGCCGCCGCGACGACGCAGACACACACTGCGGTGATCGCGATGGCCCAGCCGGCACCGGCGCGCAGATCCGTCCCGATCCCGGTCGCGTGTCCCACCGACAGCGCCCAGCCCGCGTACGCCAGCAGGTGCACGGCTCGCCAGGACCGGTGATTCATCCGAGCCCGCAGCAGGCTGGTCACCGTGACCGCCAGGAGGACGTCGAGGGCGAGCGTTCCGAGTCCGAGCCAGATCGGCATGTATGTCGACCCGACGTACGGCACGAGGGCCTGCCACCACCGGATGTCGACGTAGGTGTCGAGCACCGCCGTGGCGACGTGGGCCGCAAGCATGCTCACCGCGAGCAGGGCCACATTGCGGTGCAGCGCCTGGGTCACGAAGCCCGGAACCCGGCCACCGGCCCGGCTATGCGTCGCCAGGATCCCGAGCACCACCGAGACGGTAAAGAGCGTGAGAAGCACGAAGCCGGTACCCCGATTGAGGTACCACAGGAACGGTCCGTCGATCATGCGCAGGTCCTGTGCTGGAAGTCGGTCGGCCAGGCACCGGTCGTGTGGACGGCGCCGTCGGCGTCCACGAGACGCGCGGTGACTCCGCGGGCCGTGAGCCATGGCTCCGCAGCGGTGCCGAGGACCACGGCTGCAGTGGAGGCGGTGTTGGCCGCGGTGCACGTCGGGCCGGTCGCGGTCACCGTGCGTCGGGCGTCGGTGACCGGCTGCCCGGTGCGGGGGTCCAGCAGGTGGTGCCGTTCGGTGTCGCCCCGCCGCCACCGCCGGACCCGGGTGCTCGAGGTGGCTAGGCCGCCCCCGTCGAGGAGGATGGTCTGGTCGGGCGCGGCACCCGGGCGCTCGGAGATCGCGACCGACCAGGGCTCGCCGTCAGGCGCCGCGATCGCGAGGTCGCCGCCGAGGCTGATCACGGCGGAGCCGGACAGCTCGGATGTGAAGGCAGCGGCGATGACGTCGGCCGCCCAGGCCTTCGCGGTGGCCCCGAGGTCGAGCGCGGTGCCGGTGGGGACCCGGATCGCGCCCCCGGCGTCGAGACCGATACCGCGCCACGCGTCGGCGTCGGGGACGGGCGAGTCATCGCGCTGGAGGAGGTGGTCCTCGCACTCGGTGAGCAGTCCGAAGTCGCGGTCGTAGCCGAGATGGACCAGGTGGCGGCCCAGAAGCGGGTTGACCAGACCGTCGGTCTGGTCCGCGGCCTCGCAGGCCACGGTGACTGCGGCGACCAGGAGCGGGTCGACGTCGACCCACCGGCCCGGCTGGGCCGTTGGCTCGGGTGAGGTCGGAGCCCTCACGGAACCGTGAGCACGTCCGGTCGACGTCGGCCAGCACCGAGGTGGCCAGCCGGTGGGCCAGGCCCAGGTCGCCGGGGTCGCGGACGCCGAGGAAGACGTAGGTGCCCCAGGTCTCGAAGGTCGCTGTCCTCATCTCAGGACCCGCTGCTCGGAGCGGGGACGGGCGCCGGGGCCGGGGCCGGCGCGGGTGCCGGTGCCGGAGCCGGTGCGGGTGCCTGCGCCGGTGGCTG
>JBPPMQ010000120.1:0-7191 GCA_051306135.1 Nocardioides sp.
CAGTTCAACACCGCCCAACTCAGCACCACCGACGTCGCCTTCGCGATGACCCCACTCACGCTTCGCTCTGGCACGTCGGGTACGTCGACCCAGTACGCACTGCGTTTCGGATTCGCCCAGGGGATGCTCGATGGGTTCTGCATCTCCCAGTCGAAGTCCATCCTCGGCCTGGACTACACGATCCGGATCACCGCACGGAACGGGTCGACCGGCTCCTTCGACGTCACCGGGAACAAGCTCCAGTTCGACGTCACCACGGTCTCCTCCACCTCCTCACCGGCCAACGGGAACGGCATCCAACTCAAGGGAGACGTCCAACTGGGGGTGACCGCCCAGTCAGTGACCACCTGGAAGAATGCGGCCGGCACCGCCGATGAGCCCAATCCGCTTGAGGGCCCGTCTTCGTACACCGATATCAACGGCCGGCTCTGGGGGGTGGATTCGTCCAACGCGGACCTCTACAACCTCAAGGGCGACATCTACGACGCCATCATCGAAGGTCCCATCGACGTCAAGAACCTGAAGATCGAAGTCCTTCCCGGGTCAGCCGCCAGCCAGGGCTGCAAGAACATCCCGATTGTGTACTGAGCATCCCCGTGTTGCGAGGAGTGCTGAACCGAGGTGGAAGGAACGGTGGTGGACAGTAACGCCCAACCTCAGGACGCGGCGTCGCGTCCGCGGGAGGGTTCGGTCAGCCTGTGGCGTTTTCTGGCGGTGGCCGCGCCCGCGACCTTCATCAGTCTGCTGTTGCTGCCCGCCATCTATTTCGGGTGGGTATCGGTGACGATCGCCGCGCAGAACCCGATCGGGGTAGTCACCAGTCACGGTGAGGGTGACTGGCTCTACCTTGCGTCGTCGACCAACCAAGGGGTGACCGGCGTGGATGCGGCCAACGGCAGCGACCCCGCCGCGATCATCCACGTGCTGAAGACCGAGATGGACGATCTGTGCCTCTCGCCCAAGATCGACCTACCGTTCGTGGCCGACGACCTGCGACTGTTCATCGACATCGGCGGTCGCGTCAGCATCGGTGAGGTCACCCTGGCGGCCGTCGCTGCCACCACTGAGGATCTAGTGCTGCCCAAGACCGCCCTGGGAGTCGTCGACGGCGGCTCCGGGGTCCCCGGTGCGCCCGCTCCAGGTGCCTTCACTGTGCAGACCGATCAAGGGGCCGGCACCGTGACCTTCGACAACCTCAACGCCACCGCTTACGGCCTGGTGGTCAGCGACGGATTGCAGCCGAAGACCATCAAGGTCTCAACCGGCGGCGGAGGATGTTGAGGCGGCCACGATGCCAATGACAGCAACTGAAGCTGGTGTCGGATGAGACGCCGATTCCCGCCTGACGCACCGCGCGGATAGGCTTGACCCGACCGGCGCGGGTGCGTCGGTCGCACTGTTCCAAGGCTGGGCAGCGGGTGCTGTCGGGCCAGTAGAAAGGCAAATGAGTGGGTTCGGTTATCAAGAAGCGGCGCAAGCGGATGGCTAAGAAGAAGCACCGCAAGCTGCTGAAGAAGACGCGCGTAGCGCGTCGCAAGCTCGGCAAGTGAGCCAGGCTGGGATCTTCGGCGCCTGAGCGACGAAGAGTCCCACTGGTCGGCCCTGCGCCGACCAGTCACCGCAAACGTGGAGGTGTACCAGTGGCCGGACGTGTCGTCCTCGTCACCGGGGTCAGTCGCGACCTCGGACGAAAGTTCGCGCGACTGGCGGCCGACCATCCCAACGTCACCCGAGTCATCGGCGTCGACGTCGTACCTCCCAAGGGCGACGTCGGCGGCATGTCGTTCGTCCGGGCCGACATCCGCAACCCGGTGATCGCCAAGATCATCGCCAAAGAAGGCGTCGACACCGTTGTCCACATGAGCGTCATCTCCACCCCCGGGTCCAGCGGCGGTCGGAACACGATGAAGGAACTCAACGTGATGGGCACCATGCAGTTGCTGGCGGCGTGCCAGAAGGCACCGAGCCTGACCCAACTGGTGGTCAAGTCCACCACCACCGTCTATGGCGCCTCCAGTCGCGACCCCGCGCTCTTCACCGAGTCGACCGAACCGCGAGACACTGCTCGCGCCGGCTACGCCAAGGATGTCGCGGAGATCGAGGGCTACGTCCGTGGGTTCGCGCGACGCCGCCCCGACGTCACGGTCACCACGCTTCGCTGCGCCAACGTCATCGGCCCCCGGGTGACCAGTCCCATCGCCACCTATCTGCGCATGCCGGTGGTGCCCCGGGTGTTCGGGTTCGACCCGCGGCTGCAGTTCCTCCACGAACGAGACCTGCTTTCCGCCGTCGGACACGCACTCGCTGCCCGGGTCCCGGGGACCTTCAATATCGCCGGCGACGGCACCCTGACTCTCAGTCAGGTGGTCCGCCGGCTTCAGCGTCGCTCGGCGCCGATGCCGGGGTTCGCGATCGGCGGGGCGAGCCAGTTGCTCCGACCGACCCGAATCGCCGATCTCTCACCCGAACTCAAGGCATTGCTGACCTACGGCAGGGTGGTCGACACCACCCGGATGCGCGACGACCTCGGGTTCGAGCCCGCGTTCACCACCGCACAGGCGCTGGACGACTTCGCCACCACGATCGAGGTGGAACCACGACCTGTGCTCCGGGCAGTTTCGATGCTCCAAGAACGGCTGGCCGACCATGAGTGAAGCCCCCGATTCAGCGTCGCGGCCCGAGGGCGCCCAGATCATTCCCATCGGCACCCGAGGTCGGCCGGGCCGTGGCTCGGGACGCACGGCCTCGTCGGCTGCCCGATCTCTGGCCGGTGGAACTGCGCGCCCGAAGGCCCAGCCCAAGGCGAAGGCCGTCCGGTCGAAGGAGCCTCCGAACCCTGCTGACCCCGACGTCCAGGTTCCGCCGGTTCCGCCGGTTCCGCCGGTTCCACCGGCGCCCGAGGTGGTCGAGCGGACCGAACCGAGCGCAGAGCGTCTGCGGACCGTCTCGGTGTCGCAGTGGCGGGCGGCGTTGGCGCTGGCAGCCGAGGAGATCTTCGGGGAGGCCTGGGAGGCGCAGTTGGCGACGTTCCTGGCGTCCCTGCGCCGCCGCCTCACCGGCGACTACTCGATCGACCTCTTCGGCTTCGACCCCGAACTGACCAGCCGGTTCTTCGTCGCGCTGCTGCGCCCGATCGCCCACACGTGGTTCCGCGTCGACGTTCAGGGAACCGAGAACATCCCCGCCGAGGGTGGCGCGCTGATCGTGTCCAACCATTCCGGCACCGTGCCGGTCGACGCCCTGGTCACGATGGCGATGACCCACGAGCACACCGGCCGGTTCCTGCGGTCCTTGGGAGCAGACCTCGTCTTCAAACTCCCGATCGTCTCCTCACTGGCACGCAAGGCAGGCTCCACCCTTGCCTGCGCCGAGGACGTCGAGCGACTGCTGCGCAACGGTGAGCTCGTCGGAGTCTGGCCCGAAGGATTCAAGGGGATCGGCAAGCCGTACGCCGACCGCTACAAACTCCAGCGTTTCGGGCGAGGCGGATTCGTGTCGGCCGCGATGCGGACCCAGGTGCCGATCGTGCCGGTCTCCGTGGTCGGTGCCGAGGAGATCTATCCCATCATCGGCAATATTCCGGCGCTGGCAAAGGCACTCGGCTTCCCCTACCTGCCCATCACACCGTTCTTCCCGTGGCTCGGACCGATCGGCATGATTCCGCTTCCCTCGAAGTGGCTCATCGAGTTCGGTGAACCGATCCGCACCGACTCCTACGAGCCCGGGGCCGCAGACGACCCGATGCTGGTCTTCAACGTCACCGACCAGGTGCGCGAGACGATTCAGCAGACCCTCTACACCTTGTTGATGAAACGCGAAGGCGTCTTCAAGTAGTCGTGCTCCTCGCCCGGTGGCGACCCGGTGTGAACCCGCGGTGATCGGGCCGCTGGTGTGGGGACTCAGCCCCTGCGGACCCTCTTGAGCGTGGCCACGGTGCCGACCGTAGCCCCGGCCACGGCACCGCCGATCCCGGCCGCCACGATGCCCAGTCGCACCGCTCGCCGACCGGAGCGGTAGTCACGGATTCGCCACTGGTGCGCCTTGGCATGGGCGCGAAGTCGGGCGTCGGGATTGACCGCGCACGGATCGCCGACCAGGGAAAGCATCGGAAGATCGTTGGAGGAGTCGGAATACGCCGAGCATCGACTCAGGTCCAGGCCCTCGCGACCGGCCAGCGCCCGCACCGCCTCAGCCTTGGCGGGCCCGTGCAACAGGTCGCCGACCAGTCGGCCGGTGTAGACCCCGTCGACATGCTCGGCGACCGTCCCCATGGCCCCGGTCAGACCCAGTCGCCGGGCGATCACGTTTGCGATCTCGATCGGCGCCGCGGTCACCAGCCACACCCGCTGTCCCTGGTCCAGATGCATCTGGGCGAGGGCCCGGGTGCCCGGCCAGATCTTCATCGCCATCGACTCGTCGAAGATCTCCTCCCCCAACATCTCCAACTCACTGACCGTGTGTCCCGCAATGAAACTCAGCGCCGAGTTGCGAGCATCGGAGATGTGCTCGGGGTCTTCCACCCCGGCCAACCGGAAGTAGGCCTGCTTCCAGGCAGCCCCCAAGATCTCCCGCGTGGTGAAGAACTCCCGCCTGTAGAGCCCACGGGCGAAATGGAAGATCGAAGCGCCCTGCATGATGGTGTTGTCGACGTCGAAGAAAGCAGCCGCGTCCGGGTCGGACGGCACCGACAATGCGGCCTCCACGAACGCGTTCGCTGCCGCAGCCTCTCCGGCCAGCACCGAGCGACGTTTCAGGTCGACCCTTGACATGGTCACACCCTAGTGGCCAGAACTACAGTGGGGCCATGGCCCGCGTGACTCTCTTATCCCGGCCGGGCTGTCATCTGTGTGACGACGCCCGCGAGGTCATCACAGCGGTCTGCGCAGACCTCGGTGAGCAGGTCGAGGAGGTCGACATCGACTCCTCGATGGAACTCACCCGACGATACGGCGAGGAGATTCCGGTCACACTGGTCGATGGCCGTCAGATCGGCTTCTGGCGCGTCGACGAAGCGCGTCTGCGTGCTGCACTGACCGGCTGAACCACGCCTGGGCACCGTCAGGGGCTCACCGGGAGCGCGCGGGTGTGCGGCATCGTTGAACCTTCAGTTTGTTCTCACGTTCACAAACTCCTAAAGTGAGTGACCGGCGCCGTTGAGTGCGCTTGGAAAGAAGGCTGGACGCGTGAGTGAGCGGACGTCTCCACCACCCGTGACCCGGGAGATTCCCGAAGCAACGGTGGCGCGGCTCCCTGTCTACCTGCGTGCGTTGACCAGCCTGGGCGAGGATGGCGTCAAACTCTGCTCGTCCGAAGACCTGGCCACGGCTGCCGGGGTGAACTCGGCGAAACTTCGCAAGGACCTGTCCTATCTGGGCAGTTACGGCACCCGGGGTGTCGGCTACGACGTCGACTACCTGCGCTTTCAGATCGCCCGCCAGATCGGCGTCGAGTCCGACTGGCCCGTCGTCATCGTCGGCATCGGCAACCTGGGCCAGGCACTGGCCAACTTTTCCGGATTCCGCAGTCGGGGGTTTCGGGTGGTCGCCCTGCTCGACGCTGACCCGGCCCGGCAGACCGACACGGTCGCCGGGCTCCCGGTCAGCCCGTTCGACGATCTGACCGACATCGTCGCCGCCGACAACGTCACCATCGGTGTGATCGCCACCCCGGCACAGGCCGCACAGTCGGTCGCGGACGCGATGGTGGAGGCCGGCGTACGGTCGATTCTGAACTTCGCCCCAGTGGTGCTGTCGGTTCCGGCCGGGGTCGATGTGCGCAAGGTCGACCTGTCCATCGAACTCCAGATCCTGGCCTACCACGAGCAACGCAAGAACACCGGGCAGTTGGCTGTCGGAGCGTTCAGTTCTAGCGAGCAGGTCTCATGAGCATCCTGGTCGTCGGCATCTCCCACAACTCCGCACCCGTGTCGTTGCTGGAGACCATTGCCCGGACCGGTGCCACCAAGTTGCTCACCGAAGCGATGGTGACCGAGCACGTCAGCGAGGCAACCGTCATCTCGACCTGCAACCGGATCGAGATCTACTCCGAAGTCGACCGGTTCCACGGCTCGGTGGAGGATCTGTCCCGGTTGCTCGTCGAGCGCAGCGAACTCAGCCTCGAGGTGGCCCTGCCACACCTGTACGTGCACTACGACGACGGAGCGGTCTCTCACCTGTTCAACGTGGCGGCCGGCCTGGACTCGATGGCCATCGGCGAGGCGCAGATCCTCGGCCAGACCCGCGAGGCACTGCGGCTCGGCCAGGAGCTGGGTGCCGTCGGTCCGGCTCTGAACTCGCTGTTCCAGCAGGCCCTCAGGGTCGGCAAGCGAGCCCACGCCGAGACGGGGATCGACACCGCAGCCCCGTCCCTGGTCGGCTTCGCGCTGGACCGTGCCGGCGACCTGAGCGGCAAGAAGGCCGTCGTCATCGGTGCGGGCGCGATGGCCGGTCTGGCCACCAGCACGCTGGCCATGCGCGGCGTGGCCGACCTGGTGATCGCCAACCGCAGCGCGGCCCGGGCCGACCGGCTCGCCCGGGAGTACGCCGGCCGGGCCGCAGCATTGTCCGACTTGGCCGACCTGATCCGCGAGGCCGACGTGGTGGTCTCGTGCGCTGGGGCCGGCAGCCGCCTGGTCACCGCCGACATGATCGAGGAGCGCGGTGCCGACCGACCGCTGATGATGGTCGACCTTGCCTTGCCGCATGACATCGACCGGGCCTGCGCCGAGATCGCGAACGTGACGCTGCTGGACCTGATCGCTCTCCAAGACCACCTCGTCGACACCAGCGCCGGGCGGGAGGTCGCCGCCGTCCGCGACATCGTCGCCAACGAAGTGGAAGCGTTCCTGGCGGCCCGGCGCGCGGCCAGCGTCACCCCCACCGTGGTGGCCCTGCGCGACATGGCCACCTCGGTGGTCGAGTCCGAGATGGCCCGACTGGTCAGTCGGGTCCCCGATCTGGACGAGGCCACCCGACGCGAGATCCTCAACTCGGTCCGGCGAGTCGCCGAGAAACTCCTGCACACCCCCACCGTTCGGGTCAAGGAACTGGCCAACTCAACGGGCCCGATGAGCTATGAGAAGGCGCTGCTCGAACTCTTCGCTCTCGATCCGGAGTCCGTCCAGGCCGTCACCCGAGCGGTGCTGCGTGGCGAGCCCAGCCCACTCGAGTCCAGCCCAGCCGAGTCCAGCCC
>JBPPMQ010000137.1:0-32412 GCA_051306135.1 Nocardioides sp.
CTCCTTCTTCTCCACCACGAGGGTGTCGGTGGTGAGCACCATCGACGCGATCGAGGCGGCGTTGCGGACGGCGGAGCGAGTGACCTTGACCGGGTCGATGACGCCGGCAGCCATGAGGTCGCCGTACTCCCCGGTGGCGGCGTTCAGGCCGCTGCCGAGCGGCAGCTCCCGGACGCGCTAGACGACCACGTAGCCCTCGAGGCCGGCGTTCTCGGCGATCCAGCGCAGCGGCTCGGCGACGGCGCGCCGCACGATCGCCACGCCGGTGGCCTGGTCGCCGGTGGTGCCGAGAGCGTCGTCCAGCACGGTGGAGGCGTGCAGCAGGGCGGTGCCGCCGCCGGCGACGATGCCCTCCTCGATCGCCGCCCGGGTGGCCGAGACGGCGTCCTCGATCCGGTGCTTCTTCTCCTTCAGCTCCACCTCGGTGGCGGCGCCGACCTTGATGACGCAGACGCCGCCGGCCAGTTTGGCCAACCGCTCCTGCAACTTCTCGCGGTCCCAGTCGGAGTCGGTCGCTGCGATCTCGGCCTTGATCTGCTCCACTCGGCCGTTGACGGCTGCGGCGTCGCCGCCACCGTCGACGATGGTGGTGTTGTCCTTGCTGACCACCACGCGACGGGCGGTGCCGAGGACCTCGAGGCCGACCTGGTCGAGCTTGAGGCCGATCTCGGGGGCCACCACGGTGCCGCCGGTGAGGGTGGCGATGTCTTGCAGCATGGCCTTGCGGCGGTCGCCGAAGGCCGGAGCCTTGACGGCCACGGCGGTGAAGGTGCCACGGATCTTGTTGACCACCAGGGTGCTCAACGCTTCCCCGTCGACGTCCTCAGCGAGGATGAACAGCGGCTTTCCGGCGGCGATGACCTTCTCCAACAGCGGGAGCAACTCCTGGATGGAGCTGATCTTGCCCTGATGCAGCAGCACGTAGGGGTCGTCCAGGACGGCCTCCATCCGCTCGGGGTCGGAGACGAAGTAGGCCGAGATGTAGCCCTTGTCGAACTGCATGCCCTCGGTGAACTCCAGTTCGGTGCCCATCGACTGGCCCTCTTCGACCGTGATGACACCGTCCTTGCCGACCTTGTCGAAGGCCTGCGCAAGCAGGTCCCCGATCAGCTTGTCGCGGCTGGAGATGGTCGCGACCGAGCTCATGTCTTCGACCGTCTCGACGTCGCGGGCAGCCTCACGCAGCGCTTCGCCGACAGCGGCAGCCGCCTTGTCCATACCGCGCTTGAGACCCATCGGGTTGGCGCCGGCGGCAACTGCGCGCAGGCCCTCGTGGACCATCGCCTGGGCAAGCACGGTCGCCGTGGTGGTGCCGTCACCGGCCACGTCGTTGGTCTTGGTGGCGACTTCCTTGGTGAGTTGCGCGCCGAGGTTCTCGAACGGGTCGTCGAGCTCGACCTCACGAGCGACGGTGACCCCGTCGTTGGTGATGGTCGGGGCACCCCACTTCTTGTCCAAGACGACGTAGCGGCCCTTGGGGCCGAGCGTCACCTTGACCGCATTGGCGAGAGCATCCACGCCGCGCTCGAGAGAGCGACGGGCCTCCTCGTCGAATTGCAGAATCTTAGGCATTGCTTCAATCCTTATTTCGATGTGGCGTTCACGTCAGCAGAACCTGCCGTGCCTGGCGTCCGCCAGGGCGTCAGGCGATGACAGCCAGAATGTCGCGCGCGGAGAGGATCAGGTACTCCTCGCCGGAGTACTTGACCTCGGTGCCGCCGTACTTGGAGTAGATGACCTTGTCACCCACGGCCACGTCGAGCGGGACGCGGTTGCCGTTGTCGTCGACGCGACCCGGCCCGACAGCCAAGACCTCGCCCTCCTGGGGCTTCTCCTTGGCGGTGTCTGGAATGACCAGGCCGGAAGCGGTGGTCTGCTCTGCCTCGACCTGCTTGATGATGATGCGGTCTTCGAGCGGTTTGATGTTGATCGACACGGTGTCGACCTCCCCTTCACAGTGATGCGTCCCCATGGACGTCTGCGGTAGTTCTGGTTGGCACACTCACGTCGAGAGTGCCAATAAGGACGTTAGCACTCGCTCCCAATGAGTGCCAGATGCAGGGGTCGGATGACAAGATGGTGTCGTGGATCTGACGTCGTTCGAGTGGTTGTTGACCCCGGACGGCCAGGCCTTGCTCGCCGACGCGGCCGGGTTGGTCGATCAGGACCCGCTGCGGGCCCAGACGCTGTTGCGCCAGGGCTCCGACGCCGAGCATGCGGCGGCGGCCCTGACCCAGGCGAACCTGCGGATCCGTGCGCGCGCCAAGTTCGGGGCCGACGCGGAGCGGATGTATTTCACTCCGGACGGACTCGAGCAGGCCACCAGGGCGAGTGTGGCCACCCACCGGGCCGGTCGACTGTCTGCTTTCGAGACCGAGTCGCTGATCGACTTGGGTTGCGGCATCGGCGGCGACTTGATCGCGGCGGCGCGGGCCGGGATCGTGGTGGCCGGCGTCGACCTGGACCCGGTTCGGGTGGCCGTCGCCCGCGCCAACCTGGCTGCGCTGGACCTGCCGGGCGCCGTGAGGGTCGCCGACGCCACCGTCATGGACACCACGCCGTTCACGGTGGCCTATGCCGACCCGGCCCGTCGCTCCGCCAAGGGTCGCACCTTCTCCACCGACGACTGGACACCTTCGTGGTCTTTCGTCACGGGGCTGTTCGCCCGGGACTCCTGCGTCAAGGTCGCCCCGGGCATCGACCACGACCTGATCCCGCCAGGAGTGGAGTCCGAATGGGTCTCGGACCGGGGCGACCTCAAGGAGGCGGCGCTGTGGAGCGGGTCGCTGGCGACGGTTCGCCGACGGGCCACGGTGATCGGCCAGGGCGGTCTGGCCACCCTGACCGACGAGGACGACCCCGGTGAACAGAACCTTCGCACGGTCGGCGACTTCCTCTACGAACCGGACGACGCGGTGATCCGTGCCGGTCTGGTCACCGCGGTGGCCGCCGGGGTGGACGGCGGGCTGGTCGACGAACACATCGCCTACGTGACCGGCGACCGCGCCTTCCACACCCCGTTCGCGCGCTCCTTCCGGGTCGTCGAGGAGCTTCCCTATCGAGAACGAGCGTTGCGGGCGGCACTGCGAGAGCGCGGCATCGGGCGACTGACCATCAAGAAGCGTGGCGTCGCGGTGGTCCCCGAGACGCTGCGCAAGTCGCTGGCGCTGTCCGGCCCCCATGAGGCCACTGTCGTGCTGACCCGGGTCGCGGGCGAGGGAGTCTGTCTGCTCGTCGAACCCTTCTGAGCTGCCGGTGTCGGCAGTTACTTGATGCGCACCACCTTGGACTCAGCGGCAGCGGTGGTGGCCGTCCCGAGGACCTTCACCCAGTAGGAGGTCTTTGCGCCTCGGTTGCGGTCGCGGACCGAGAAAGTCGCCTCACCGTCGGCGTTCAGTCGTGCGGACCCGATCTTCGGTCGGCGCGGGCCGTCAACGTGGTGAAGCACCGCTCGTGTCCCCGCCGCCACCTTGCCGGCCGAGACCCTGATCAGATCCTTGCCGCTCCTGTTGGCGCCGCGGGCCGTGACTCTCACCTGCGCACCGAATACGACGCGTCCGGACAGCGAGGTGGTCTGTGAGCCGTCGGTGATCACCGCGGTGATCCGGGCGTCACCCAGCTTCGCACCCATGAACGTGTAGGTGGCTTGACCGCGGGCGTTGGTCTGCACCCTCGCCCGGGGCTCGCCGTTGTAGGAGTCGGGACCGTAGCGGAAGAAGCTGACCTCGTAGCCGCGCACCGGGTTGCCGAGCTGGTCGCGCACGGTGACCGTCTCGGAGACCGTGGCGCCCACGGCGACCGTCGAGGTGGCCGACGACCTGAGCCTGAAGGAAGAGCGCGCGAACTTCAGTCCGTAGGAGGTCGATTCGACGCTGCCCGTGACGTCGTCCGATGCGGAGACTGCAGATCCGTTCGCGTCGGTGAACACCCGCGTGGGCGCGTCGGCCCAGGTGCCGGTCACGGTGATGGTGCCGGTCTCGTAGTTGACCAACCAGATGTCGCCGTTGGTGTCGAGATCGGAGACCACGAAGTCGTCGCTGTAGTCCCACTCGTCTAGATTGCCGGAGTAGCTCAGGCTGATCGGCTGTCCGTCCACCGGGTTGCCGAACTGGTCGGTGGAGAGAACCTCGTAAAAGGTGCGGTTGCCGGCCAGTGCGGGGTCGACCGGAGTGTTCTGCTCCGAGGAAGGCGACAGCACGATCGAGACCCGTCCGTTGAACGGATTGGCGGTGTCCCACTCGGCGACGGCCTCGCCGGCGACCGACCCCGCCGCCGCGGACACGGTCGCAACGACTTCGGCGTCGTCGTCGAAGTCGGTGTCGCGCGCGATACCGAGCGCGAAGGGCACCTCGCCGCCGGCGTCGGTCAGCGCGGTCAGCGCGTCGCCGCTGTGCGCCAGGTTGCCCGTGATCTGACCGGGTTCGCTCGGCGTCGCCTCACCGCTGGTGAAGAAGCCGTGGTCGGCCGACAGTTCGATGACTTGGCCCTCGACGAGGTCGGGGTCGGTGCCGGGGTCGCCCTGGACGCCCTCGATCATGGGATCGGTGTCGAAGGAGTCGTCGGGGGCGAGCGTGGTCACCGAGGAGCCGAGGGCTTGTCCCGGGGTGCCCGAACCGAGACTGTCGACTACGACGACACTGCCGGTCGGGGGCTCGATGCTGACCAGGTCGATGCCCAATGCGCTGGAGGCTCCGACGTCTCCGACGCCGGGGGTCAGCGCAGAGGCCACCGTCAGCGAGCCACCGAGTTCGGTGCCCTGCCCATCCTCGACCGCGTCCGCGATCGTGGCGACGAACCTGCCACGCCGGTTGGTGGTCGCCTGCTGGACGGTGGCGGTGCTCTCGTCGGCGAGCCGCAGGCCCGCTTCGGCCGCCGGGTCGGTGCCCGCACCGCCGCGGTCGAAGGTCAGGTCCAGGACGCGCCCGGCCAGTGTGGTGCCGTCCTCCAGCGCCAGCGTGCCTCGAACGGGATGATCGGTGGCGACGGGAACCAGCAGCGGATCCTCGTCGTCGAGTGTGATGGACGCCTGGCCGGCGGTCACGCTCAGCGTTCGAACCGATTCTGAGTCCAGGCCGGAGAAGAGCACGTAGGTGCCCGACGGTTGACCTGTGGGCAGCGGCACGGTGAACCTGCCGTCCATCTCGGTTTCGGCCAGGTCCTCTCCTCCGCTGGGCACGCGCACCCGGGGTTCGGACTCCTCGAAGGGCACCACCTTCCAGTGGTAGCTCAGGTCCCGGGCATCCTTGACGTCTGCCGGTGCGCCGTCACGATCGACGACCTGGACGGCGATATCGCCGTCGGAGTACTCGTCGAGGTCGAAGACGTCGCCGTCGGCGGAACTGGCCACGACCGCCACGGTGGCGGCGCCGGACGGCGCCGCGAACACGGTCACCGTGCCGAACACGAGGAGTGAGGCCACCGCGAGGGGCAGCGTGCGGTTCGTCTTGGTCATGAGGACCTTTCTGGATTCGGTCGGAATCTGCGATGCGCCGGTCATCGGGCCTCGCAGACGAGGGTGCGTGGGTCGGTATAGTCGATGGACTCGTGGACCGGTATGGCCACTTCTCCTGAGCCGACCGAGCCGGTGGCAACGGCGAGCTGTCGCAGGGCCGCGGTCATGGAAGCGCTGGACGTCTTTCGGATCTTGCCGCGCCCGTACCCGGTGCGACACGCCTTGTAGAGGTTGGCAGAGGCCTCCCAGTCAACGAGGCGGTCGCCTTGGGCATGGCGCGCAGTGCCGACGTCGCCCATGTCGGCCTGCAGCGCGTCGGCACCGGAGCCGCCGAAGAGCAGATCCCGGCCGTTGCGGGTTGCTCGCCGTTGGTCGCTGTCCTCGCTCGGCGCGGCGATGCGCCACAGCACCGGGTCGGTGCCGCGACGTTTGATATCGAGGGTGTCGGAGCCGGTGCCGCCGAAGAGTCGGTCGTGGCCCCCGCCGCCCCACAGGGCGTCACGTCCGTCGCCGCCGAAGACCACGTCTGCCCCGCTGGCTGCATTGAGCACGTCCTTGCCGGCGCCGGCGTGCAGCGAGTCGTCACCGGGTCCGGCCAGCAGCAGGTCGTCCCCGCCGAGGCTGGACTGGGTCAGCGTGACCACCCGCACCAGGGTGGCGGGCAGACGGACCTTCTCGCGGAAGAAGTCCGTGTCGTCGGAGATGGTCCGCCCCGTGGCACCGAGCGCTCCCGCGGGGGTCGGCACGTCGACGCCCTGGTCACCGATGAGCGCGTCGTCGCCGGCGCCGCCGTCGAGGACGTCGCCTGCGACGCGCTGGCCCTCGTGCTGTTGCTGAGGACGGGTGGTCAGGGTGTTGTCGAACTGGCCATAGAGTTCGTCGTCGCCTGACCCGCCGGACAACCGGTCGCTGCCCGACCAGACTCCCGCGCTCTCGTCGGCCATGGTGACGTGCCGGACCCGGTGGGCCCCGGAGGCCCCGATGAGGCTCAGGTTCGGGGCGTCGCGGGTGATCCGGCCGTTGTCGCCCACAAGCACGTCGGTGTCGTCGCCGCCGTCGAGGGTGTCGTTGTCGTCGACCAGCCCCGCCGCCGAGGTATCCAGGGTGCCGGTGGCCGGTGCGAGCAGCCGGTCCTCCACCGACCCGGCCGAACTGGTGATGACCGATCCGGCGCTGGTCGAGCCACCGCCGACGAGGTCGTCCTCACCGTCTGCGCCCGAGAGGGTGTCGGCTCCGGCGTTGCCTTCCAGATAGTCTTCGCCGACGCCGCCGAAGAGCACGTCGTCGCCGGACTGGCCGAAGACCAGGTCCTCTCCCTCGCCGGCCACCAAGACGTCGCCACCGCCCAGTTGCCCGGGGACGCTGCTGCCGGCCAGGATCACGTCGTCCAGACGGATCGTGCGCAGTCGAGAGCCGTCGGCGCGGACGGCCGGGGCGTCGGCGGGCCGGGTCAGCAGGCCGTTGTCCCCGAGAACAACGTCGTCGCCGGCACCGGCGTCGATGTGGTCTTCCATGTCGTCCGGCCGCCCGAACTGGCCCGGGTGGACCAGGTCGTCCGGGTCGTCGGCAAGTCGGTCGCCGGTGGCACCGAAGGGCCGTCCGTCAGCTGAGGATGAACCGCCGATCAGGTCGTCGTCGCCGGGGCCTGCATCGATGCGGTCCAGGCCGGCGTTGCCCTCGACATAGTCGTCGGCAGACCCGGTGGTGATCGTATCGTCGCCACCCTGGCCGAAAACCCGATCGGCTGCCGGCATCATGGCGTCCGGGTCGACCGAGTCTGCTCCGACGATGGTGTCGTTGCCGCTGGTGCCCGCCGCCGGTGTGCTCTGGGTGGAGGCCACGTCCGCCAACTGCACCACCTTGAGCCCGTCGACGACCAGGACGGTTGCGTTGTCGCCGAGCAGCAGGTCGCCGTCGCCGTCGCCGTCGATGGTGTCACCGCCGTCGCTCTGGACCCGGGCGAACCCCGCAAGACCGTCGATCGTTCCGCGCCCGTCGGGGCTGAGGGACGACCCACCGATGATGGTGTCGGACTCGGCCCCCCCGGCCAGCGCGTCGTCGCCCTGATTCCCCTCGATATGGTCCTCGCCGGGTCCCGCGGTGACGACGTCGTCACCGCCCTGCCCGAGGAGCCGGTCGTAGCCTGATCCGCCGCCGAGAGTGTCGTCGCCGTGCACTCCGACCGAGGTGGCCTCGTCCGCTCTGGCGATGTTGGCGACCGCCTCGAAGGCACCTCCGGTCGGGTGGGTGATCCGGCCGTTGTCCCCGAGCACCAGGTCGTCGCCCTCCGAGCCGTCGACGACGTCTTGGCCCTCGTCGAGAACCCCCGCGGACGAGAGGTCCAGCGGGCTGGGCAGGGCATCGCCGAGACGGGTTCCGTCGGCGCCCAGAGGCAGCCCGTCGGCAGCCGAGGAGCCACCGATGAGGTCGTCGTTGCCGCCGTCACCGCCGATGGTGTCGGAGCCGTCGTTGCCTTCGACGTAGTCGGTGCCGTCGCCCGCAGCAACAGTGTCGTCGTCGCCTTGACCGAAGATCTTGTCGGCGCCGTCGCCGGCGTCGATGTGATCGGGCCCGCTGGCTTGGCCACTGGGCACCGAGGCGACGGTGGCGACGTCGCGCAACCGCAGCACGTAGGGCACCGACGCGCCGGTCATCGTGGCCACCCGGACGGGCAGCGCATTGTCACCGGCGATCAGATCCTCGCCGTCGTTCCCGTCCGGTCCCGCGTCGCCGTAGACAGTGTCTCCACCGTCGGCCTGGCCGGTCGAGTCGCGGTCCACGACGAAGGGAGCCCGGGTGGCGGAGGCGTCATAGGACGAGCCTCCCACCAGCACGTCGTTGCCGTCGTCGCCGTAGACCAGGTCGGCTCCGCTGCCTCCCTCGACGAGGTCGTCGTCGGGCCCCCCGCGCACCAGGTCGTCGCCGGGCGATCCGAAGACGAAGTCGCAGCCCCCTCCGCCATACAGCTCGTCGTAGGCCGGCGGGGTGCCCGGGGACTGCACCGCGACACCGTCGACGGAGTCGACGGCGAGCAGGCTCAGATGCCGCGCACCGGCGGTGCCGTCGCAGACCAGGGCGCTGTCGTCGAAGGTCAGATCGCCACTGTCGTCTCCGACCGAGGTGGGGGTCAGCGCCTCATCGGTCCACGAGGGCGAGGCGGCCGCCACGGCGGCGACGATCGAGTCCGAGACCACGGTGCCGTTCTCGGCGACCAGGACGTCTTCGGATTCGCCGGCGACCAGCACATCCTGGCCGTCGTCGGCGCCTGCCGCTTCGCTTCCGCCGATGAGGTCGTCGGCGCCTTCGTTGCCCCGCAGCCGGTCGTCGCCGTTGCCGCCCACGAGGTGGTCGTCGCCGGTGCCGCCGACGACGACGTCGTGGTCCGCGCCACCCAGGAGCACGTCGGTCCCGCCGTCTCCGAGGATGAGGTCGTTGCCGTCGCCGCCACCGGCGAGGTCGACCCCCTCGCCGGCGCCGAGGTAGTCCGAACCGGCTCCGCCGCGCAGATCGTCGTCGCCCGCGCCGGCCAGGATGCAGTCGCCGTCGGTGTTCGCGCCGGTGTCGAGCATCGAGGCCAGTTCGACCATGCCGGTGTCGTCACGGTCGCCGGAGGCGTTGCCGTCTCGGTCCAGGTCGACGTGGCCCGCCACGACCACGACGGAGCCAGCCACCAAGCCGTCGAGGGGCGCGCCGCTGGCAGGGTCGCGGATGAGGCCGTCGATGACGGGCAGCCCGGAGACCTGGCCACTGTCGGCGTCGATGCCGAGGGCGGCGTCGCCGGCGCCGGCGAGAAGGTCGCCATTGAGGTCGATCGACCCGAGCACGACCCGAGTGGTCAGGTTGCAGCCGAGGAGGCGCTCGCGCAGCGGCGGCGCCTCGCCGGCCGCTGCTGCGGTGTCGAGGCTCTCGCCGTAGGTGGCGTCGTCGCCCTCGCCACCGAGGATCAGGTCAGATCCGCCCTGTCCGGCGAGGATGTCGTCGCCAGCAGCCCCGTCGAGGTAGTCCTCGCCTTCGCCGGAGCCGGTGCCGTGGCTCGAACCGTCGAGTCTTCGGGAGCCGGAGGCCTGCGACAGCGATACGTCGTCGCCGTAGACGATGTCGTTCCCAGGACCGGCTTCGACACGGTCGTCGTCGTGTCCGCCGCGGACGATGTCGGCGTCCTCGGCCGGGTCGGCGCTCTGGACGGTGCTGCTGCCGTCGCCGGTGATCTCGTCGTTGCCGGCGCGTCCGCAGATCTCGTCGGGGCCGGCGCCGCCGTCGAGTCGGTCGGCTCCGTTGCCTCCAATGACGATGTCGCGCTCGTCGCCGCCGGTGACGTAGTCGGTGCTGGCACCGAGCGCAGCGGTCGCCCCGGAGCCGCACAGCGCGTCGAGCTGACCGTCGCCGGGGACGATCGCGGTGTCGACGGTGACGTCCTGGGTGACGAAGGTATTGGGGTCCGCGACGGTGTCACCCTGGACGAGCACGTTGACCGTCCGGGAGCCGACACCGAAGAGGGTTCCGATCTCGGGAGCGGTGAGCGAGGTCGCCTCGCCTCCGACCACGACGTCGGATCCGTCTCCTCCGTCGACGGTGTCGGTGCCAGCGCCGCCGATCAGGACGTCGCCGCTGTCGAACCCTGCCGCGACCTGGTCGGCGACGATCGAGCCCGCCGAGCCGCGGGGACGCACCAGCACCGCGTTCACGTCACGGCCCGGGCCGCCGACCGCAGCGTCGTCGCCGTCCTCACCGGCGACTCGGTCTGCGCCGGGACCGCCCGAGATCCGGTCGTTGCCCGTGCCGCCGCCGAGGTCGTCGCGGCCCGCGCCACCGTCGATCACGTCGTCGCCGGGACCGCCGGTGGCCACGTCGCTGCCGAGACCGGTCTCGACGTTGTCGTCGCCGTCGCCCCCGTCGACGGTGTCCTCACCGTCACCGGTCTTGAGGGCGTCGTCTCCGACGCCGCCGGTCAGGGAGGCGACCCGGGCGTCGAAGGGGGTCGTCTGCAGATCGCCGGCGTCGTCGTAAGCCTCACCGGGCAGGAGGGAAAGCTTGTCGTCGCCAGAGCCGCCGTCGGCCCGGAAGGTCGGCCGCGACGAGGTGCTGAAGGTGGACAACACCTGCAGTCCGGCGATGTTCACGCCCGACTTGTAGATGGTGACGGTCCACTCGGCCTCGCCGGTCTTCTCGACCACCGCGTTCTGCACCCGACCGAAACCGGCGATCTCGTAGGTGATCCGGTCCCCGCCGCCGAACTGGCGCACTTCGTAGTCGTCGGCGATGTCGGGGGCGTTCGGATATCGCCGAGCGCTGCTGGCGCCGCTGGTCAGGGTCAGTCCGGCACCGTCCGCGCTGGCGACGACCAGGGTCGGGGTGACGTCCTCGCAGCCGTAGCGAAACAGTCCGTAAGGCCCCAGGCGAAGGATGTCGAAGGAGTAGTTCAGCGAGGTGAAGAGCAGTTCGATCTCCACGAAGACGGCGATGAAGGCCTCGATCTCGCCGCTGCCGTCGAAGATGCAGGACGCGTCGGAGTCGAACATCTGGGAGATCTCCGACATCCGCAGCCGACCATCGTCGTTGGGGTCGTTGAGATCCAGGCTGAGGGTCAGGGTGAGCCCGCCCTTGAGTCCGGCGGAGATGATTCCGATAGAGACGCTCGCACCTGCTTCCAAGGTGGTGATGAGCTTGACTTCGGGCACGTCCTGGCCGTCCGAGCCGAGGTCGTCGATGTAGAAGCCCTCACGGAACACGTCGCCGCCGTCGAAGTCGGAATACAGGCCGACCAGCGCGTCCACGTCGCCGGGGTCGACCGATTGGGCGGCCAAGGTCTGCGGGTAGGAGTCGAAGCCCATGGCGAGCCGCCCTTCGAGCGTGATCGAGCCACCGACGAAGGGAACGATCGGGACCGGCCCGGCCATGATCGGGCCGAACCTCGCATTGTAGGACACCGAAGCTGCCAGGGTGCCGAGGTCGAGCCGGAAGTATGACGCCTCACCCTCGCCGGTCAGGACGTCCATGATTTGGTCCGCATCGGCCAAGAAGGGCATCGAGAAGCCCGGGAGCTGTCCGCTGACCTCGGTGGTCCTCTGGTCGACCCGCTTCTTGACGTTGCGGGTGCCGGTGCGGTTCTCGCTGGTGGTCTGCCCCGCGACGCCGCCAGTCTCCTCGTCTTCGGCCTCGCAGGGAGTGGGCGCGCTCTTCTTCGTCGTCGGGGCGGTGGCCCCTCCGGTCGAACTCGTGGTGGTCCGGACAGTCTCGGTGCACTTCTCGTACAGGGTCACGTCGCCGGGCTCGATCGTCAGCAGGGCGCCGACACCTTCGAGATTCTCCAAAGGCACCTCGCCCTTGTCGAGCGACGAGAGCGAATGGATCATGCCGGTCGCACCGGCGGTCAGGTCGATGACTCGTTTGGCGAGCTCGAGTTGGGGCTTCTTGGTCGCTTTCGAAGCCGTCTCCAGCAGGCTCAGCAAAGAGAGCTCTCCGCCGCCGCCGAGTTCGGACAGGTCAGAGATGAGCGGCAGCGGCGACCGCAGCACCTCCACGACGCTGCGGACCGGTGCGAGGTAGGGGTCGATGACCGCGAACGGCGTGGCCATCTGGCTGATCACATCGCCGACGTCGAGGGTGACGTTGTTGTAGGTGACTTCGCCGAAGCCGCTGGTGGGAGTCCACGCAACGTCGATGTTCCCCGCCAACGCGAGGAGTCCGGGCGCGTCGAGGGTCTCGAAGTCCAGGCTGATCCCGTCTTCGCCGGGCCCTGGGGCGTCGGCGAACCGGGGTTCGGCGCTCAGGTCTGCGTCGTAGAGCTGGAAGAGGTCGTAGGTGCCCGGGCCGGGCTCGATGGAGACGACCGTGTCGATCCTGCCGGCGGCGGGGCCGGCTGTCAGGTGCGCCGGAACGTATCCGACGATCGCGTCGATGCCGCCTTCCGGCATGACCGCGCTGATGTCCATGGTGAGCGCGTCGGCGTCCTCGACGATCGCCTGCGGGCCGACACCGCGCTCCAACTGCACGGTGACCGGCAGGGTCCAGCTGGTGATGGTGGCCACGGACTTGTCGGAGCGGACTTCGAGGCCGGCCAGACCGGTCTGGAACTCGGTCTCGCCGGACTTCTCCAGTCCGGTCAGTCCCACCGACACGGTGACGGTGTTCCAGCCGGTGCTGGTCTCGGTGGTGCACGGGCCGGCGATGCCGTCGGGACACGGCGTGCAGGCGCCGTTGGTCCCGCCACAGGTCACGTCGACGTCGATGCCACTGGCCTGCACGTCTGCCAAGCCGTCGGTGGCGTTGACGGCCACCAGGAACGCAGCCTCGACGGCGTCGCTGAGCGTGGCGGCGTCGGTGGCTTGGGCGACCGGGGCCTTGGCCAGTTCGACCCGAAGGGCCGAGGTCAGGCGGGTGAGGATGTCGGGGACTCCCGCGCCGGCATCAAGGTCGGTGCCGATCAGCGGCGCCGAGACCGGGGCCAGCGTGTTCGGGTCGAGATTGCGCGGAGCCGCCCCGTCCTGGGCCGACTCGATGGCGGCAGCCAGCCCGTCCAGACCCTCGGCCAGGAACTTGACCTGCATGGGGTCGGGCGCCGGCTGCGCGGTGCCGGAGCCTCCGGAGGTGTCGGTGGCCTGGGCGGAGTAACCGATGACGTCGGACTCAGCGACGGCCAAGGTCGCCTCGGCGGCCGGTGCCGCGCCTCGGACGCTGCTGCGGGTGGTCTGCAGTGCCCCGGCCGCCACGTCGTAGGCGGTGTCGACCTGGATGCCGAGCCGGGCGGCGCTGGGCGTCGCGACCGCGGACGGGTCGACAGCCAGGACGGACAGTTCGGCCACGCCCGCCTGCAGCGGGTGGCCGGCCAGCTGAGCCCCGGTCCGGTCGAGCAACGCTGTGGAGCGGGTGCCGGTGCCGGCGCCGAGTGAGGTGCGGGCGGTGCGGCGGTCGATCTCGATGGCCAGGGTGGTGGTCGAGTCCACCGCGACCGGCAGGGTCGCCTGCCCGGTGCCGGCAGCGTTGATGCCGCTTCTCACCTGTCCACGGCCCGGCTGCTCGGCGGCGCCGGAGTCGTCGAGTCGCAGTCCGGCCTGGAGCACGGTGGCGGCGGGCGCCGTCGCGGCCAAGGTGACGGCGAGAGTCTCGGCGCCGAGGGAGAGCCCGAAGCTTGGTCGGTACCCTCCCTGACCGTCCAAGGTGATGAGGTCGGCGACCGCCGCGCTCATCTCCTGGGCGCTGGACACGGCCGGCAAAGCGGAGCTGCCGCCCTTCTCGTCGGCTGCCGCGGCCTGGTCGATCGCCGCGAGGCCCTGGCTGAGGGCGTCACGCTCGACGGCCAACTGCGACGGCAGCAGATCGACCATCGGCAGCGAGGAGTTGTATTGGTCGGCCTCGGGTTCGCCGGGACCGGACACATTGTCGCCATCGAGCTGAGTGAAGGTGGCCAGTCCGCTCGCCAGGCCCTCGATGACGGAGTCGCGCATCGCGTAGGGCGCGCCGAGGACGACCGCCCGGACGGGTTGGCCCTCGGACCACACGGCGACCCCGCCGGGGGCGAGCTCGGCACACCGCAGTGTGTCTGCATCCACGATGGTGACGTTCTGGCAGGAGGCGCCGTCCCCGACCAGACGTCGAGCCACCTCCACGGGGCCAGCCGAGGGGGCGACGTTGAGTTCCTCGTACGCGGTGACACCGTCGGCTAGCGAGGTGATGTCGACCTCGACCGTTTGGTTTCCCGCGGGACCGGAAACGGCCGCGATGCCGGACAGGAACGCCGCCGGCACCGGGTCGAAGACCCTCAGCCGGGCGTAGCCGTCGTCGAAGGACACGGTCGGGAACCCGCTGGCGTCCCATCCGACGCTGGCCGTCCCGGCAGCCGGTGAGTCGACGGGCCCGACCGCGTAGTTGCCCGCGGAGATGGCGGTCTCGGTGGCGCGGAAGCTGATCGAGGCGGCGATCGAGGAGTCGAGACCGAGTTGGCCGGTGTCGACCGTGCCGTCCTGGTTGACCAGGTCGGTCAGTGGCAAGGGGTCGGTCACCTCCCCGCCGGGCGCGACGACTCGGTCGAGCTCGACCGCGGGTCCGTCGCCCACGGTGGCGAGCTCCAGTTCGGTGAGGTCGGCGGTGACGCCGAGGAAGCCGATCCGTGCCGGCAGCCCGGTCACCGTGGTGGGCGGGGTGGTGGAGACGTCGCCGACCTCGATCAAAGACTCGTCGGCGGGCAAGAGGTAGGTCTCCCGGGTCTCGCCCTCGTCCAGGGCGCCGGTCTGGATGCCGAAGCCGACGTCGAAACTCGAGTCCGTCGCCACCGTCGCGGCCCTCGCCTCGAGGTCGCCCGCGCCAAGCCCAGTCATTCCCACCAGGGCGCCGAGCGCGTCGGGGTTGCCGAGTTCGAGGCCCGCCGTGGCGTGCGCGGAGACGATGTCGACCGCGACGTCCAGGCGGCCGTCGCCGATGCTCGCCGTGGCGGCTGACCCGTCCAACTCATCGATCCGCCCGACCACGTCCTGGACGGTCAACGGCATCGAGCGCGCGGTCAGCACCTGTGCGGCGGCGGGCGCCTGTGCGGCGGCGGTGAAGGAGACCTGGACGTCGGGCTCGCCGTCGCTGCCGTCGATGCGGACCACGCCCGAAGGGCTTTCGCCGATCGCGTCGTCCGGGGTGGAGGTCAGGGTGCCCGCGTCATGAACGCTCCACTCGATGTTGCTGAGGGCCCCGATGTCGCCGGACGTGGTGGCCTGGCAGTAGGTGGTCTCGCCGGGGGCGGAGATCCCGGTCGGCGGGCTGGAGGGCGCGGCGCCGCAGGAGATCTGTGCCGAGGCTGCGGTGGACAGCAGGTCCAGCAGGCGGTCGCCCGGCGCAAACAGGTCGACTGTGCCGCCCTGCAGGTTCGGGAACGGGACGTTCGCGGCGTCCTGGAGCGCCAGCGCGGTGCCGGTGTACTGCGCCAAGGAGGTCAGCCCGTCAGCCATCGACAGCCCTGTGGTCTCGGCGAGTGCGGACCCGTAGCGGCGGGTGGCGTCCGAAGCGGTCGGCCATACGCTCCCCTCGGGCGTACCGGTCAGGGTCATGGTCCCCTCGCGCTCCCCCGCCTGCGCGCCTGTGAGGGAGTCGGGCAACTGCAGGTCGAGCGCGATGTCGAGGTCGTCGGTGACGGTGACGACGCGGAACAGGTCAGGCAGGGTGGAGAACTTCAAGTCCTCCAAGGTGAGCAGGCTGCGCCCATCGGGGTCCCTCATGGTGATCGACTGGTCACGGTCGATGCGGTAGTGCCCATCGCTGACTCGGACCTGGGTGAAACCCTGGCGGGCCTCGAAGGGGTCCAACTCGGCGGTGTCGATGCTCACCGACAGGTCGAGGACAGGTTGGC
This sequence comes from Nocardioides sp., assembly GCA_051306135.1. Lineage (GTDB taxonomy): Bacteria > Actinomycetota > Actinomycetes > Propionibacteriales > Nocardioidaceae > Nocardioides. The sequence continues at coordinate 15,783 of JBPPMQ010000137.1, forward strand.
TCACCAGCGCAGTTCGCAGCAGAGGATCCTGCTCGCTGGGGTCCACCGCGACCACGAACGGGCTGCCGTCCCGGGTGGCCAGGCTGACCGTGATCTGGCCCGCGCCCGGGTTGGCGCCGAAGCGCAGGTCGCCATCGTCGTAGACCATCTCCAGCGTCTCGGTGACGGTCCGCTCATAGGTGAAGGCGATCTGGTTGCCGGCCGCAGTGGGCACCACGGTGACGCCGTCGATGCGTCCGAGCGCCTGATCCAGGTCGGTGTCGCCTTGGCTCAGCGCGTCGTCGATTCCCTCGGCCAGGCTGGCGTCGAGGCGGAGGATGTCGGCCAGTGACGAAGTGGTGTACGGCAGGGCGGTGGCGAGTTCGGGAGTCTGGCCCACCGCGGAGATCGCGCCGGCGAGAGTGAGAACCCCGACACGCATCGCGGAGCTGTCGTCGCCCTCGGCCGCCTCACTGACCAACGCCGGCGAGAACCCGAGAACCAGGCCTGCGACGGTCGATGTGATGAGCGCGCCACGCCAGAGGCCTGCTGTTCGAATATTCACTTGCGCCTTAGGCTCGTGGGCGCCTCCCCGCGGACGACCTGTGGCCGAGGCTATGGCACCGCGGGCGAAGAATGAGCAACTTGGTCAGAACTTGTCTCTCAGGGCCGCTTCGCGCCGGTCAGGAACCGGGCGGTGCCAGTTCCAACTCCATCACGATGGCGGTCTCGCCGTCGGAGTAGTAGCGGGCCCGCCGAGCGATCTCGACGAATCCCGTGTCGAGGTAGAGCGAGAACGCCGCAGGGTTGGACTCCCGGACCTCCAACAGCATGCGGTCGGCACCCCGCTGGCGAGCCAGGTCGATCACGGCGTGGAGCAGCCGTCGACCCAGACCTTGGCGACGATGATCGGGATGGACTCCGATGCGCTGGAGTTCGGCGACCTCGTCGACCAGCGAGACCACCGCATAACCCTGGTCGTCAAGGAGCCAGGTGGTGGTTTCGATGGTGCCGGCCACCCCGGCGGCGATCAGTCCGACCGACCAGGCGGCGCTGCCCTCGCACAGGTCTTCCAGTTCGACCAGACGGTCCAGGTCGGTCGCGACGGCGGTTCTCATCGGGGCATGCTGCCCGGCTTGGGAACCGCCAGATTCGCCCCGGGGACCGCATCCGGCCGTCGCAGGTAGAGCGGTTCCAGGCCGACCTGCGCCACCGCACCGGATGCCCACGCCCGGGCCAGCCAGGCAGCGCTGGGGCGGGTGGGACCGGCCGCGTTGGGCAGCGAGTCCGGGTAGAGCAACGCCCCCTCGCCGACCACCGCATCCTCGGTGGCGACCTGGGTCGGCTGGTCGACCGCTGGCTCGCCTCGACGTCGACCGGCCGCGTCGTAGCGGGCCCAGTAGACCTCCTTGCGACGAGCGTCGGTGGCCACTACGAACTCCCTGGACGGCGCGGCGGTGCCGGCGTACTCGGCCGCGAGGATGTCGAGGCTGACCACGCCCCGCACCGGCACCGACAGGGCGAAGCCCATCGTCACGGCGGTGGTCAGGCCGACCCGCAGGCCGGTGAATGGACCGGGGCCGACCCCGACCACGATCTCGGTGAGGTCCTTGGCTCGGATGCCGGCCTGATCCAGTGCCCGCTCGATGAGCGGTGTGAGCATCTCGCCATGCTTCATCGCAGAGTCGCTGGCGGTTTGGGCCGTGACCACGCCGTCAGGTCCTCCGGACCACACCGCGACGCTCACCCAGGCGGTGGCGGTGTCGAAGGCCAACAGGTTCACCAGGTCACTCCCGTCCAGCGTGGTCCGACGGCGTCGATGCGGACTCGGCGCGGTTCGGCGTCAGGATCCTCGCCGACGGGTGCATCTGAACGGTCGATCACGATCTCCAGTCGTGACTGCGCCAGCCCCTCGGCCATGTTGCGGCCCCACTCGACCACGGTGACCGCGTGGTCGAGGTCGGTGTCCAGGTCGAGATCGTCAAGCTCGCCAGTGCCCCCCAGACGGTAGGCATCGACATGGACCAGGCCGGGGCCACCGACCACGGACGGGTGTTCGCGGGCGATGATGAAGGTCGGAGAAGTCACCGGGCCGCGGATCCCCATGCCCTCGCCGATGCCGCGGGTCAGGGTGGTCTTGCCGGCCCCGAGATCTCCGACCAGCACCACCAGGTCGCCGGCTCGGAGGCGTTTGCCGAGCCCGACGCCCAGTTCGTGCATGGCCGTGGCGGTGCCGACGACGCGGTCGAACCCGTCGATCGGCCCCACCGGTCGGCGCATTTCGATCAGGGGCGGCTGGTGCGAGGAGGTGATGAAGTCCTGGGACCTCCAGAACCGAACCGTGGACGGCAGTTCCTCCCGGGCCACCACCGCCAGTTCGCAATAACCGGACCCAGAGGCCTCGACGGCCGCGGCGACCAGGGCATGGGCGATGCCGTGGCGTTGGTGGTCGGGACGCACCGCGAATCGGCGCAACCACAGGGTGGACCGGTCCGGATCCAACAGCACCGACCCGATCGGGACGCCGTCGGCCTCCGCCAACAGTCCGGGGTTGGCGCTCAGCGACGCCGCGATCGTCTCGACGGTCTCCGAGAGTGCGTCGGCGGGCGGGGTCAGCACCGGGCGTGCCCCGAACGCTGCCGCGACCAGGTCGAGCACGGTGCCGGCCTCCGCTGGTCCGACGGGGCGGACCACCAGACTCACTGGTCGACACCACCGGCCGCGACCAGGACCTGGTCGATGGCGTGGTTGACGGCGTCTGCCTGCTCCAGGATCACCATGTGCCCCGCGTGCAGGCACTCCACCAGGCTGGAGCCCTCGATGCGGGCGTTCAGCTTGCGGCTGTGCCCGATGGAGGTGAGCTTGTCGGAGGTGCCGCACACGATCGTGGTGGGCACCTTGGAGAGCACTTTGACCACCTCGAACTTGTCCAACGCGCCGAAGCTGGGAAAGAAGCCCGCGACCACTTCGAACGGGGTCGCTGACAGCATGTCGTTGACGAATTCGACGTAGCCGGCCGGAACCGGCGCCCCGAAGGCGAACCGGTCGGTCATCACGGTGGCCAGACCGCGACCGATGCGTCGGGCGCCGTCGACAGCGCGGTGGCCACGGGTCAACACCCGCAGACTGGAGTTGGTCAGACCGGTGCCGACGCGCTTGGGCACCAGCGGCATCATCAGCCGCGCCGGGTCCAGGCCACCGGCGGTGGTGGAGATGAGCACCACGCCGGCCACCGGGCCGTCGGCCTCGAACAACTCGGGGTGCGTTTCGGCGAGCGCGAAGATGGTCATCCCGCCCATCGAGTGGCCGACCAGGACGATCGGGTCGTCCCCGGCGGTCTGTTCGATGACGGTGGCCAGGTCCTCGCCCAACTGCTCGATGGTGGTGTTCGTCAGGTGCGCCCGGGCGGATCGGCCGTGGGAGCGCTGATCGTAGAAGACCGACCGCACCGGTCCCGGGGTGTGCTCGCGCATGTGTTGACGCTGAAAGTGCCAGCAGTCCAGGTTGAGGGCGTAGCCGTGGATGAAGATCACAGTGGCTCCGTCTGCTCCCGGGGCCCGTTCGTCGATCTCGACGTGGAGGGGCACCCCGTCGTCGGCGACCACCGTCAACTCCGGAGCCCGCAGTGATCCGAACGCGGGGCTGACCCCGCCGCGTCTCCCGATCCGGCTGCGCTGCCGGGCCACGCCGACGGCGGCGCCCGCGGCAGCGATCCCGGCGACTCCGGCGGCTCCGCCTGCGATCTTGCCCGTCATGCCCATCGCGCCCCTCCTGTGCTGTCGACATACACGCGATCCATCCGACCACCGATCTGGGTGACGATCTCGTAGCTGATGGTGCCGGTGGCCCGGGCCCAGTCCTGGGCGGTGGGTTCGCCGTGGGTGCCGGGCCCGAAGATGAGCACCTCGTCCCCGGCGCTGGCTCCACGAGATGTCTCGACCATGAACTGGTCCATGCAGATCCGGCCGCGGATCGGAGCACGGGCCCCGTTGACCAACACCTCCGCGGTGTTCCCCGCCCGCCGGCTGATGCCCTCGCCGTAGCCTATCGGCACCAGTCCGAGCACGGTGGGCTTCTCGGCGGTCCAGGTGTGGTTGTAGCTGACCGCGTCGCCAGCCGCGATGCCCTTGGCCATCACCAGTTCGGCTCGCACGGTCATGGCCGGCACCAGCGGCCAATCCTCGCCGAGCACCTCGGCGCTGTGGTCGGGAGCGGGGTCGAGGCCGTAGGTGGCGATGCCGACCCGGACCAGATTGAACCGGCTGGAGGGCCGCAGCAGCGCTGCCGCCGAGTTGGCCAGGTGGGTGACCTCGGGCTCCAGACCGGCGGCGCGTGCTTGGTCCACCGCAGCGGTGAAGCGCTCCTCTTGGACTGAGTTGGCTGGGTCGGTCGGGTCGTCGGAGGAAGCCAGGTGGCTCCAGATCCCGGTGATGCGCCACCGTCCGTCGCGTTCCCCGGCGGCGGCGTGCGCGCAGGTCTCAGCCCACAGTTGGCGAGGAACGCCTCCGCGGCTCAGTCCGGTGTCGATCTTGAGTTGGACGCGAGGCAACAGGCCCACACGACGTCCGGCGTCGCCGATCGCCTCGGTCTCCGCGATCGAGTACGACGACAGGTCGATGTCGTGGCCGACAGCGTCGTCGAAGTCGTCGTGCTCGTTGGACAGCCAGCACAAGATGGGCCCGCCCAGGCCAGAGCGTCGCAGAGTGACCGCCTCGTCCGGAGTGGCTGCGCCCAGCCATTCGGCTCCCGCTCGTTTGGCGGCGTGGGCCACTTCGACCATCCCGTGGCCGTAAGCGTCGGCTTTGACGATGGTCATCACCGGGGTCCGGACGTGCTCGCGGATGAGGGTGACGTTGTGTCGGATCGCGGCCAGGTCGACGATGATCTCGGCTCGGCTCACCGCTCAAGTGTCCCACGCGCGGCCGCCTGGAGTTGGCCCGCCACCGCGCTTGCGGTGATCGGGCCGGCCTGACTGGCGAGCTCGGCGGCTCGTCCGTGCAACCAGGCCCCGGCGCTGGCGGCATCGAAGGGTTCGAGTCCGGAGGCCAGCAGTGAGCCGATCAGACCAGCCAACACGTCGCCGGATCCCGCGGTAGCCAACCACGGGGTGCCCGTGGTGTTGACCCGCGCGCGGCGCCCGTCCGGGGCCACCACGACGGTCCGGCGGCCCTTGAGCAGCACCACCGCCTGGTAGGCCGCGGCCGCGAGTCGGGCGTGACGCAGTGGTTCGGCCTCGACCGCGTCCCGGGAGGTGTCCAGCATCGCGGCCAGTTCTCCGGCGTGCGGTGTCAGCACGGCGTGGCACCCGGCCACCGCCGACGCGTGCGTCAACGCGTCGGCGTCGACGACGACCGGGACGCCGTCGGCTAACGCGGACCGAAGGTGCTCGGCCGCGTCGGTGTCGGTGCCGGACCCGACCACCCATGCCTGCACCCTCCCGTCGCCGACCACTTCGGGATGGGCGACGCGCACCGCCTCAGCGCCGGCTCCGACATAGCGCACCATGCCGGCCAGGCCGGTGTTCGCCCCGGCCACGCAGAGCACCGCGGCACCCGGATAGCGGGCCGACCCGGCGCGCACCCCCACCACCCCGCGGTTGTATTTCTGGGCGTCGTCGTCGGGGGCGACCAGGAGCGAGGCGACGTCATCCTCCTCCAACGCCGAGAAGAGGGTTACGGCCCCTCCAGAGGAGGGTTCTGGCCCACCGAGATCCACCAGCCGCACCCGCCCGCAGGCCCCCGCGCCCGGATCGACCAGGTGAGCGATGCGATGCCAGCCGAAGGTCACCGTCAGATCAGCCTCGACGTGCGGGCCGGCGATGTGACCGGTGTCGGCGTCGACACCGGAAGGCAGGTCGACCGCCACCACCGGTATGCCGGCCACCTGGTCGAGGGCGGCTATCGCATCGGGGCGCAACGGACCGGATCCTCCGATGCCGACGATCCCGTCGACCACGACATCCCACTCGCCGCGGGCATCACCGATGCGTCCCCCGGTTGCGCGAAAGACCACCAGAGCTCCGCGGTGCGCGCGCTCGGAAAGCAGGCAGGCGGTCACGGCCGCCCCTCGGCGGGCCAGCATCGCACCGGCATACAGGGCGTCGCCGCCGTTGTCGCCGGAGCCGATCAGCAGCAGGATGCGACTGCCGTAGACCCCGACCCGGCAGTGCTCGGCCAGAAAGTCCGCGACGGCGTGGGCCAACCCGCTCGCGGCACGCTGCATCAGCGCACCCTCGGGCAGACCGGCCATCAGGTCCGCCTCGGCCGCCCGGATCTGCTCCACCGTCAGTGCCACCAGCATGGGTCACACGCTACTGCTGGAAACGGCGGCCAAAGCCCAGTCAGCTGTTCTGGGGGAACCCCAGGTTGATGCCACCGTGGCTCGGGTCGAGCCAGCGGGTGGTGACGGCCTTCTCCCGGGTGAAGAACTCCACACCCTGCATGCCGTAGGCCTTGGTGTCACCGAACAGCGACGCCTTCCAGCCGCCGAAGGAGTGGTAGGCCACCGGCACCGGGATCGGCACGTTGATGCCGACCATGCCGACCTCCACCTCGCGGCTGAACCGGCGGGCCGCGCCACCGTCGTTGGTGAAGATGGCGGTGCCGTTGCCGAACTGGCCGGAGTTGATCAGTTCCAGGCCCTCCTGATAGCCGGAGACCCGCACGATCGAGAGCACCGGACCGAAGATCTCCTCGACATACACCCTCGAGGTGGTCGGCACCTTGTCGATGAGGGTGGGGCCGAACCAGAAACCGTCCGGCTCGCCGTCGACGGTGACGTCGGTGCCGTCCACGACGACTTCGGCGCCGTCGGCCTTCGCGACTTCGACGTAGGAGGCCACTTTGTCGCGGTGAGCGGCGGTGATGAGCGGCCCCATGTCGGTGCCCCGGGTGCCGTCGCCGATGGTCAACCGCGCCATCCGCGAGGAGACCTTGGCGATCAGGTCGTCGGCGATCGAATCGACCGCGAGCACGACCGAGATGGCCATGCAGCGTTCGCCGGCTGCTCCGAAACCGGCGTTGACGGCCGAGTCGGCGACGAGGTCCAGGTCGGCGTCGGGCAGCACCAGCATGTGGTTCTTGGCGCCGCCGAGAGCCTGGACCCGTTTGCCGTGCTTGGAGGCGGTCTCATAGATGTAGTGCGCGATCGGGGTGGATCCGACGAACGAGATGGAGGCGACGTCGGGGTGGGTGAGCAGTGCGTCGACGGCCTCCTTGTCACCGTGTACGACGTTGAAGACACCGGCGGGCAGGCCGGCCTCGGCCCAGAGTTCGGCGATCCAGTTGGATGCCGACGGGTCCTTCTCCGAGGGTTTGACGATGACGGTGTTTCCGGCCGCGATGGCGATCGGGAAGAACCACATCGGCACCATCGCCGGGAAGTTGAAGGGGCTGATGATGCCGACCACGCCCAGCGGCTGCTTGAGGGAGTGCACGTCGACGCCGGTGGAGACGTTGTCGCTCATCGCACCCTTGATCAGGTGCGGCATCGCGCAGGCGAACTCCACCACCTCCTGGCCGCGGGCGATCTCGCCCATCGCGTCGGCCAGCACTTTGCCCTGCTCGGAGGTGATGATCCGGGCCAGGTCGCCCTTGCGCTCGTTGAGCAGTTCTCGGAACCGGAAGAGGACCGTCATCCGCTTGGCCAGGGAGGCCTCACCCCAGTCGGCGAAGGCCTTGCGAGCCACCCCGACGGCCGCGTCGACATCGGCGGCGGAGGCGAAGCGCACCCGCTTGGTGACCGCACCGACGGCGGGGTTGAAGACGTCGCCGGCGCGCTCGCCGGCACCGGTCCAAGTGCCCCCGTCGACCCAGTGGTCCAAGCTAGGAAGTTCAGTCATCACAAATCTCCAATAACGGTGTCGTAGATCTCCAGGGCGGTGCCGGCCTCGGCGTCGGTCACCACGCAGGGCGGCACCACGTGGATGCGGTTGTCGGCGGTGAAACCCAACAGTCCGGCCTCCAGCAGCGCAGACTTGGCCCGCCCGACGACCTCGGGGCCGACCGGAGTCCGGGTGGCGGCGTCCGAGACGAGTTCGATCGCCCAGAACACGCCGGTGCCACGCACCTCACCGATGATGTCGTGCTTGGCGGCGAGCTTGTCCAGACCGGGGCCGAGCACCTCGGCGCCGATCCTCTTGGCGTTGTCGACGATGCCCTCGGACTCCATGGCGTCCAACGCCGCGACGATCGAGGCGGCAGCCAACGGGTGGCCGGAGTAGGTGAGCCCGCCGGGGAAGACCCGATCGTCGAAGTGGTGGGCGATGGCCTCGGAGATGATGACCCCGCCGACCGGCACATAGCCGGAGTTCACGCCCTTGGCGAAGGTGATCAGGTCGGGGGTCACGTCGAAGGCATCCAGGGCCAGCCATTCGCCGGTGCGACCGAACCCGGCCATCACCTCGTCGAGGATCAGCAGGATGGCGAACTCGTCACACAGCGCTCGGACGCCGGCCAGGTAGCCCGGCGGCGGCATGAGTATGCCGGCAGTGCCGGGGATCGTCTCCAGCAGCACGGCGGCGATGGTGCCGGGGCCTTCGGACTCGATCATCCGACGCAGGTGGTGCAGCGCGCGAGCCGACTCCTCCTCGGGGGTGGCAGCCCAGAACTCCGAGCGATAGGGGTAGGGGCCGAAGAAGTGCACGTGTCCGCGGGCGAACTCGTTGGGCATCCGTCGCCAGTCGCCGGTGGAGACCACCGCGGCGCCGGTGTTGCCGTGATAGCTGCGGTAGCTGGAGAGCACCTTGTCGCGACCGGTGAACAGTCGCGCCATCCGGATGGCGTTCTCGTTGGCGTCCGCACCACCGTTGGTGAAGAAGACCTTGTTGAAGCGCCGGGTCGGATCACCCTGGGGGGCACGCGCCACGATCCGGGCGGCCGCTTCACCGCGCACCAACGCGGCCGTCGAGGGTGCCACGGTCGCCAGTTCGGCGGCCTGGTGCTGGATGGCGGCCACCACCGCAGGATGCCCGTGGCCGATGTTGGTGTTGACCAACTGGCTGGAGAAGTCCAGCCATTCCCGCCCGGAGTGGTCCCACACCCGGGTGCCGAGCCCCCCGGCGAGCACCAGCGGCTTCAGCGCCCCCTGGGCGCTCCAGGAGTGGAAGACGTGGGCACGGTCGAGATCTGTTGCCCGGGAGTCCAGTTCGTCGGAGCCCATGGGTATCGCTTCCTTCGCGACATACTGGCGATCAGTAGGGGTAGATGAAATCAACTATCTCCCGGACGGACCACACCGGATTCCGCAGTGCTCCGTCCGGGAGACAAGCAGTTTCAGCAGATGCTAGCCGATCTCAGGCTCCGCCTTCAGTGAGGGTCACGTCCTCGGGAGCGAACGAGGAGCCCATCACGTCGACCTCACCTTCGAGCTCGCTCAACGCCTGCTCGATGTAGGTGTTGTCGTAGGCGGTGGCAGGCGGCTCGGCGGTGATCAGGTGCTCACCCTTCTCGTTGACGGCGCCGAGCGCACCTGCGACGGTCTTGTCCCAGGCGGCGGCGTCGATGACACCCACCCCGGCGTCGGCCGGCCAGATCAGCTTGTTGACCTCGTTCATCATCCACAGTTCGTGGCTCGGGCCCCAGGTTGAGCCGTGGTCGGTGGCGATAGCGGCCGCCTCGGACGGCTCGTCGCGGGCGCAGGCCCAACCCTTGACGACGGCCTTGAGGAACTTCACCGTCGTGTCGGCGTAGGCCTCGTCGGATTCCAACCGCTCGGTGTCGGCCCAGATGGCGTCCTGCAACATGGCGCCCTCGGTGTCCTCATATGAGATGACGTTGAAGTCTTCAGGGGTGTAGAGCTCGCCGGTGTCGGGGTCGACGGTCTCCAGCAGTTGGGCGTATTCGTTGTAGGTCATCGCCTGGGCGGCGTCGATGTCCCCGGACAGGAATGCGTTCATGTTGAAGTCCTGGGTGACGATCTCGACGGTGCTGGAATCCAGACCCTCGGCAGCCATGGCAGCGAAGATCTCCCACTCGTTGCCGTAGCCCCACGAACCGATCTTCTTGCCCTCGAAGTCGGCCACCGACTCGATGCCGGAGTCGGCCCAGGAAACCTGCAGGGTGCCGGACCGCTGGAAGATCTGGGCGATGTCGGTCAGGTTGGCACCGGTCTCGATGGAGCCGAGCACCTTGGGCACCCAGGCGATGGCGTAGTCGACGTCGCCGTCAGCCAACGCGACCTGCGGCACGATGTCGCCGCCCGAGGGGATGATCTCGACCTCGAGGCCCTGTTCGGCGTAGTAGCCCAGATCATCGGCGGCGAAGTAGCCGGCGAACTGCGACTGGGGCAGCCACTGCAGTTGCAGTTTCACCGGGGTGAGGTCCCCCTCGGCCGGTTCGGCCGGCGCGCAGGCCGCCTGGAGTTCGGAGGCCGACTCGCTCGGCTCGTCGTCGCTGCCACAGGCTGCGAGTGACAAGGCCACCACGGAGGCACCCGCGAGTGCCACCCCCTTACGTATGGTCTTCTTCATCTGAATTATCCCTTTCCGACTGCGTTAGGTGCTTCTCTTTCGTTCCGGTGACGCCCGACTCGTTCCGGTGGCGCCCGCGCCGTTGCGGGCAGGTAACTGGGTGGTCCTCAGACCGGGTAACGCCGCTGCGAGACCCGTTCGGCGGCCAGGGTGACGAGATAGAACAGCAGGCCGAGCGCGATCGCTCCGCCGACGTAGGCCCAGGCGCGGGCCTGGTTGGTGGAGGCGGCCGAGGAGATCGAACTGCCCAGTCCGTCGCGCGGACCACCGAAGTATTCGGCGACCAACGCAGAGATGACCGCCAACGAACTCGCGATCCGAAGGCCGGTGAACACGTAGGGCGTCGCGGTGGGCAGGGTGATGGTGCCGAACACCTGCCAACTGCTGGCTGCGTAGGAGCGCATCAGGTCCCGCTGCTGGGGGGTGGTTTGGCGCAGGCCGCGCAGGGTGTTGATGAAGACCGGCACGAAGGCGGCGATGGCGGCGATGATCTGACGGCCGGTCTGCGCCGAGACCCCGAACATCGTGTTGAGCACCGGGGCCAGGGCCACGATCGGGACGACCGCGGCAGCGCCGACCAGTGGCGCGATCATCGAGTCGACGACCCAGGACCACGAGGCGATCCCGGCGAGCAGCACCCCGAGCAGCCCGCCGACGCTCAGGCCGACGAACGCGTTGAAGCCGGTGGCGACGATGCCGTCCCAGATCGCTGAGCGGCTCTCGCCGATGGCGTCGGCCACATCTGCGGGCTTGGGCATCAGGAACTCCCCCACCCCGATGACGTCGGTGAGCAGGAACCACAACCCGAGCCCGAGTATGCCGACCACCACCGGCGCCACGACGCTCTGGACCCGGCCGGACATCAGACGCCGTCCGTGGGCATCGAGGAGACCGGGGTGCCGTGCAGGGCTTCTCGCACCGCGGTGACGCAGGTGAAGAACGCCGGATCCTCACGCAGCATCTCGGAGCGTTCGACCCCGTCACGAGACAGGCCGTCGACCACGGTGGTGATTCGGCCCGGGCGGGGACTCATCACCACGATCCGGTCGGAGAGGAAGACCGCCTCGGGGATGGAGTGGGTGACGAAGACGACCGCTGCCCCGGTCTCGCGGGCGATGCGCGACAACTCCGACTGCATCCGTTCCCGGGTCATCTCGTCCAGAGCGCCGAACGGTTCGTCCATGAGCAGCAGCCGCGGCTGTTCGGCCAGCGCCCGGGCGATGGCGACGCGCTGCTGCATGCCTCCGGAGAGCTGGTCGGGGTAGTGGCCGGTGAAGTCGGACAGCCCGACCATCTCGGCGAGTTCGGCGACGCGTGCGGCACGGGCGGCCTTGGGCACCTTGTGGATCTCCAAGGGCAATGCGATGTTGTCGGCGACGGTGCGCCAGCCGAGCAGTCCGGCCTGCTGGAAGGCGATGCCGTAGGCCTGTGCCCGACGGGCGTGGGCGGGGGTCTGCCCGAAGATGCTCAGCGTCCCGCTGGTGGCTTGGTCGAGGTCGGCGATCAGGCGCAGCAGAGTGGACTTTCCGCAGCCGGAGGGACCGATCAGGGAGACGAACTCACCGGCCGCCACCGTCAGGTCGACCCCGGTCAGCGCGACGACCTGGCCCTGTTTGGTCTCGAAGACCTTGCCGACATCGCCTGCCAGGATGGCCGTCTCGGGTGCTGGAAGTGTCTGGTTCACCGGGCCTCCGTCCGTCGATATCTGCTCAACACCTGGCCCAGTCCTGCGACCAGTGCGGCGGCGACCAGGCCGACCAGTACTGCACCGAAGATGGGTGCCCAGGCTTTGGCGGGGTCGCCGGAGGCCTGCCCGGCATACCCGATGAGTTTGCGGCCGATGCCGTCGAGGTAGGCGATGGAGACTTCGGCGACCACGGTGCCGACCACTGAACTGGCTGCCCCGAGCCGCAGCGCGGGCAGCAGGTAGGGCACTGCGGCCGGGAGCCTGACCTTGGTCAGGGTGTCCCAGTAGCCGGCTGAATAGGTCGACATCAGTTCGGTGTGGATGCGTTGTGGTGACTGGAGTCCCTTCAACGCGCCGACGGCGACGGGGAAGAACGAGAGGTAGGAGGCGATCACCGCGACCGAGAGCCAGTCGGGCCAGCCGTCGATGTTGGAGCCCCACGACTTCACCATCGGTGCGAAGGCGATCAGGGGCACCGTCTGAGACAGGATCACCCACGGCAGCAGGCCGCGTTCGACGATCCGGAACCGCTGCATGAAGACGGCCAGAGCCATCCCGAGCACCGACCCGATGAGCCATCCGGCAATCGCGATCGCCAAGGTGACCAGGGACGCCTCCAGGATGACCACGATGAGGGTCTGAGCCGAGGAGGCACTGGTCTCTGGTTCGAAGAGGCGGGTGACCATCTCCCACACGTGCGGCATGGCTAGCGCAGTGGGGCGGGGCAGCACTCGGGTCTCGCCGATGAGCACGCCGTCCTGGGGAGCGAGGCCGATGTAGATCTCCCAGCAGGCGATCACGGTTGCGATGCCCAGGGCGCCGAGGAGGAACGTTCGGGTTCGTGTCATCAGATGAGGTACTGACTCAGGTCGCGACGCAGGTAGGAGCCGTGGCCGGGGCGGCCGTGGAAGGTGCCTTCGTTGATCAGCACCTCGCCGCGGGAGACGACCACGTCGACGTGGCCGTCGATCTCGAAGCCTTCCCAGGCGGAGTGGTCCATGGACATGTGGTGCGTTCTGCCTTCGCCGATCCCGATCGAGGTGTGCCCGTTCGGGTCGTAAACGACGATGTCGGCGTCGGCGCCGGGAGCGATGACGCCTTTGCGTCCGTAGAGTCCGAACATTCGGGCGGGGGTGGTGGAGACGAGTTCCACCCATCGTTCCAGGGTGATCCGGCCGGTGACCACGCCCTGGTAGAGCAGGTCGAGGCGGTGTTCGACCGACCCGATGCCGTTGGGGATGGCCCGGAAGTCGCTGAGCCCGAGGGTCTTCTGGTCCTTCATGCAGAACGGGCAGTGGTCGGTGGAGACCATCTGCAGGTCGTTGGTGCGCAGACCGGTCCACATGGCGTCCTGGTGGCCCTCTTCGCGGGAGCGCAGCGGAGTGGAGCAGACCCATTTGGCGCCTTCGAAGTCTCCCCACTCCGGGCTGCTGGCACCGAGTTGTTCTTCCAGGGAGAGGTAGAGGTATTGCGGGCAGGTCTCCCCGAAGACGTTCTGGCCCTTGTCGCGGGCCCAGGCGAGTTGTTCGACTGCCTGTTTGGCGCTGACATGGACGACGTAGAGCGGGGAGCCGGTCAGGTCGGCGAGCATGATCGCCCGGTGGGTGGCTTCGGACTCCATCTGCCAGGCGCGGGCGATGCCGTGGAAGTAGGGGGTGGTCTTCCCGGATTCGGCGAGTTGGGCGGCGAGCACGTCGATGACCGGACCGTTTTCGGCGTGCACCATGGAGAGCAGCCCGTGGTCGGCCGCCTTCTGCATGGCACGCAGGATCTGGGCGTCGTCGGAGTAGAAGACTCCCGGATAGGCCATGAAGAGCTTGTAGGAGGTGATGCCCTCGGCGACCAGGGTGTCCATCGCCTTGAGGGACTCCTCGTCGACTCCTCCGATGATCTGGTGGAAGCCGTAGTCGACCACGCAGTTGCCGCCGGCCTTGTCGTGCCAGGCGGCGAGTCCGTCCTCGACGCGTTCGCCGGTGCGTTGGATCGCGAAGTCGATGATCGTGGTGGTGCCGCCCCAGGCTGCGGCGGTGGTGCCGGTCTCGAAGGTGTCGGAGGCTTCGGTGCCGCCGAACGGCATCTCCATGTGGGTGTGGGCGTCGACTCCCCCGGGTATGACGTATTTCCCGGTCGCGTCGATGACGGTGTCGGCGACCACGGTGCCGAGGCCCGGCGCCGAGGGATCGAGGAGCGCGGCGATCCTGCCGTCGACGACCAGCACGTCGGCCAGGGTGCGCCCGGTGGCCGAGACCACCGTGCCGCCGGTGATGAGCATCCGATTCATGGTGCGACCACCTTGCTGTAGGTGTCGGGGCGACGGTCGCGGTAGAACTGCCAGTCGTCGCGCATCTGGCGGACCAGGTCCATGTCCAGGTCGCGGATCAACAGCTCCTCCGAGGTCGCCGAGCCGAGGTCGCCGACGATGTTGCCGCGTGGGTCGATGACCTGGCTGGTGCCGTAGAAGTCGACCGCCTGGTCGCCGTACTCGTTGTCCTCGAGTCCGACCCGGTTGGGTTGCAGCACGAAATAGCCGTTGGCGACCGCGGCTGCAGGCCCCTCGATCTCCCAGAGCCGGTTGGACAGGCCGGGTTTGGTGGCGTTGGGGTTGAAGACGATGTGGGCGCCGGCCAGGCCGAGTGCCCGCCAGCCTTCGGGGAAGTGGCGGTCGTAGCAGATGTACATGCCGACCGTGCCGATGGCGGTCTCGAAGACGGGGTAGCCGAGGTTGCCGGGGCGGAAGTAGAACTTCTCCCAGAACTTCTCCACGTGCGGGAGGTGGTTCTTGCGGTAGCTGCCCAGGACGGTGCCGTCGGCGTCGACCAGCACTGCGGTGTTGTAGTAGACCCCGGTCTGGGCTTCTTCGTAGATCGGCAACACCATCACCATGCCGAGTTCGCGCGCCAGGGCGGCGAAGCGGGTGACGACCGGGCCGTCGACGGGTTCGGCATAGGCGTAGTAGGCCTTGTCCTGAGTGATGCCGAAGTAGGGGCCGTAGAAGAGTTCCTGGAAACAGATCACCTGGGCGCCGTCGGCGGCCGCCGCACGCGCAAAGCTCTCGTGTTTGTCGAGCATCGATGCCTTGTCGCCCGTCCAGGTGGTCTGGCTGATCGCCGCACGCACCACCGTCATCGCCCCTCCTCTGACTGCCTGAGATTCGCCATGCTGGCGCAGCGATATTTCAGGCTCGTTTCAGCGGGGCCGCGAATCCCAAACCGTTACCTGGCGAGCGCGATAGTCAGTTCGGCTTCGATGGATGAGCAGCTGATGGTGCCGTGTTGGGACACGATCCGATGCAGGCCCTGGGGGGTGGACCAGACGTATCGAGCGGGCCCGACCTGCCGGACGGTCATCCCGGTATGGGTCTTGATCCGGTGATGGCGACGGGTCAGGGGCTGGGTGTTGTGGTCTCCGGTCTGCCCCGGCGGTCCGGTCGGGTCGTGGACGTAGGGCTCGACGTGGTCCTGGTCGACGACGACCGTCATCGACGCCGAGTGTGGGAAGGCGTCGTGAAGCATCCGGAGCCGGGAGCGTTCCCGGACGGTCGCGGGGTGCTCGTAGGCGTTGTGGCTGGCTCCGGAGTTGAGGTCGATGACCGGCTTGAGGGTGATTCGGGCGTGTCCGAGCAGCCGGGCCAGGGCGTCGACCATGACCGGGCCGTGTTCTTCGACGCGGGCGACCAGGCCGGCATTGTCGTCGTCGAGGTGGTCGGGGGTGAGGTGGACATAGACCGTGGCGTCGGGCCGCAGGGTGCCGGCGTCGACGTCGGCGCCGAGCAGGGCAGCCAGTTCGGTGGGGCGTCCGAGCAGGCCGAGTGCCAGGGCGCGCAGCTGCTCATGGGCGGTCTGCTGGTGATCGGGGCGCCGGGCCAGGAGATCGGCGACCCGGTCGACGGTCGCGTCGAGCCAGATGGCGTCGGCGGTGGCGAGCCGGGCGAACAGGTGCCGGTGACCGGTTTCGGTGGGGTCGCCCTCGATGGTCTTCGGGGCGGAGAACCAGACGCCTTGGGCCTGGCGGGTGCGGGCCTCGTCGAGCTGGTGGTCCTCCGGGGTGAGTTCGATGAGTTTGGCTTCGACCAGGTCCAGCATCCGGCCCGGCGCGACCCCGGCGGCGTCGGCGACGATGCCGTCGAGGATCGCTGCCACGTCGGCGGGCAACCGACGCGAACGCCGGGCAACGCGCCGGGCGACCCACGCCTCCAACTCCAGGGCACGCACCATCGTCCAGGTCCGGGGAAGGCGGTGGGCAAGGTCGAGCGCGTCGGCGATCAGACTGTGGGTGCTGTGCACGGTGGAGCGCCGCGCGATGGCGAACTCGCCGACGCTGACGTCGACCACGGCCGGGGTCCCCTGGCCGCCGAAGGCCACGAGTCTGGGCCCGGCGGCCGGGGACTCATCGTCGAGGTGACCGTTGACGGCGGCCCACTCGACCGCGAGCTCCAACTCCTCGACCGCGGCCCGGCGACGCCGATCCACGTTGGCTGCGGCGCGCGCCAACACCTG
>JBPPMQ010000182.1:0-15063 GCA_051306135.1 Nocardioides sp.
TGCCGTCGGTCAAGTGGGCCCACGACTTCTGCAACTCCCACCGGGTGCCGTCCTATGACGCCGCCGTGGTCGGCATACCCCAGCGGATGCGGGACTACAACCGTCGCCGCAAACAGCAGGGCCTCTGAGCCAGCCCCCACCGAGGGACTTGCCTGTCAGCGAGCCGTCTCCCCACCGGTCGGCGCGACCGAGCACAACTGCTCGGCCAAGGTCACCAGGGTCGCCACACCGGTCCCGGTGCCTCCCGCGGTCAGGTGGCCACGGTCGGCGCCGGTGTTCGTGCAGGTGCCGCCGATGTCGAGGTGCCCCCACGGCAACGAACCGGTGAACTCGCGCAGGAACGCCGCAGCCAGGCTCGCCCCGCCCCACTGCACGAGGTCGTAGTGGACCAGGTCGGCGATCGTCGAGGCGTGGATGCGTTCGGTCATGATGTCGGGAATGGGCATCGCCCAGCCGGGCTCGCCGGCACGGCGGGCAGCCTCCAGCAGGTCACCGACGACATCGTCGGTGCCGAAGACGCCGGTGATCCGATCGCCCAACGCGGTCACGATCGACCCGGTCAACGACGCGATATCGACGATCAGGTCCGGTGCGGTCTCCACCGCCCGGGCCAGCGCGTCGGCCATGATCAGCCGACCCTCGCAGTCCGGATCGGTCACCTCCACGGTGGTCCCGCCATAGGTCGTCAGCACGTCACCCGGACGCATCGCCGAGCCGGAGATCATGTTCTCCACCAGCGGCAGCTGGGCACTGACCCGGATCGGAAGTCCCAGGCGAGCGATCGCGACCACCGCCATGGCCGCCGCTGCCGCGCCGGCCATGTCGTCCTTCATCGTCCGCATCTCGGCCGCGGACTTGAGGTGATAGCCCCCGGAGTCGAACGTGACGCCCTTGCCGACCAGCGCCAGGTGGGTGGTGGCGCCGTCGGGGCGATAGTCCAACTCGACCAGCCGACACGGCGCGCTCGACCCGGCGCCGACAGCCAGGATGGCGCCGCAACCGAGTTCGGCGAGTTGGTGTTCGTCGAACGAGGTCGCGCTGATTCCCGGCGCACCAGCAGCAGCGGCGAGCAGTTCCTCGGCGAACCTGGGCGGGGTCAGGTCGGCTGGCGCGGTGTTGACCCAGTCCCGCGCCTGGGCGACCGCGTCGGCGAGCACTTCGGCCCGCGCCCTCGCGGCCGACGCGGCGTCGTCGGTGCTCAGCACCGCGAAGCGCACCTGAGCGGGTTCGGCTGCCGACTTGTAGCGGTCGAACCGATAGCCCCCGAGCAGCAGGCCCTCACACACGGCGGCGACCTCGTCGGGGGTCCGGGCCGGCAGGGCAACCGCTGCGTCGTTCGCATTCGGCACCGAGCGAGCCGCCACCCCGGCCGCCTGCCGGATGGTGTCTGCAGACACCTCGGCCCCCAGCCCGACGAGCACCAACACCGGAGCGCCGATCGCACCGCCGGTCGGCATACGAGTCACCGCTCCCAACGCTCCAGACACCCCCAGCGAGGCCATCGTCGCGGCCAACGAGGTGCCGAAGGCGGCCCCGAGGCCTTCAGCCCCCGGGGCCAACACCACCGCTCCTCGCGCTGGCATCACACCTGCGATGAGGACCTCGGTGCGGACATCAGCGGGGGCGGTCGGTCGGAGGGTCACAGTTGGCACTCCCGCAGGATATCGGGGCGCCAGTGCCCACGATAAGGTCACCGCATGACGCTGTTGCTCTCCCCGCTGCACGACCGGCACGTCGCCCTCGGGGCGAAGTTCGGGGAGTTCGGGGGCTGGTCGATGCCGCTGGAGTATTCGGTCGGAGTCCTCAAGGAACACGCTGCGGTCCGCGACGGGGTCGGCATCTTCGACGTCTCCCACCTCGGCAAGGCGATGGTGTCCGGACCCGGTGCCGCAGACTTCGTCAATGCGACCTTGACCAACGATCTGGGCCGGATCGCCCCGGGGCAAGCGCAATACACCCTGTGCTGTGACGAGACGACCGGTGGCATCGTCGATGACCTGATCGTCTACTACCGCGACGCCGAGCACGTCTTGTTGGTGCCCAACGCAGCCAACACCGCCGAGGTCGTACGTCGACTTGCCGAGGCTGCCCCGAGCGGTGTGTCGGTGACCGACCACCACGGCGACTATGTGGTGCTGGCGGTCCAGGGGACCAAGTCCGACGAGGTGCTCGACGCCATCGCAATGCCCGTCGGCCACGACTACATGAGCTTCGCCGAGGCCGACTTCCACGGCTGCGAGGTGGTGGTGTGCCGCACCGGCTACACCGGGGAACGCGGCTACGAACTGGTCGCCCCCAACTCGGTGGCCCTTGACCTGTGGGACGCACTGGTCGCCGCCGGGGAGCCGTTCGGGATGCTCGCCTGTGGGCTCGGTGCCCGCGACACCCTGCGCACCGAGATGGGCTATCCGCTGCACGGCCAGGACATCTCGATCGACGTCACTCCCAACCAGGCCCGGCTCGGCTGGGCGGTGGGCTGGTCCAAGCCTGACTTCTGGGGCAAGACCGTGCTGGCTGAGGAACGCTCGACCGGACCCCAGCGGGTGCTGCGGGGCATCGTGGCCACCGACCGGGCGATCCCGCGACCGCACATGGAGGTCTTCGACGGCGACACCGTGGTCGGAGAAGTCACCTCGGGCACCTTCAGCCCCACCCTGCGCAAGGGCATCGGGATGGCGCTGGTGTCGGCCTCGGTGCCGGCCGACGCCGAAGTGGGCATCGACGTGCGTGGCAAACGAGCCGTCTTCCAGGTCACCAAGCCGCCCTTCCTCGCCCCGTCCGTCCGCGAGTCCTGACGACCCCGAACCAGGAGCCCCGATGTCACTGCCCGACATACCGTCCCCGTTCCGTCCGCCCACCGAACCCGAACAGCCCTGGTGGTGGTCGTTCACCGGCCACGGCGACACACCCGTCGAGGTGCCCGCAGAGCTGGAGGGGCACCGGTTCGTCTCCCAGTCCGACGCCGAGACGTGGATGGGGTTGGCCTGGCAGGAACTCGACGGTGCAGGGGTCGCGGCGGTGACGCTTCACGACCTCGACCGAGCTGTCTACGGCCCGATGTCGCTGTCGCCCCATGACTGAGGCGCGCAGGTTCAGTCAGGTCGACGTGTTCTCGGCTGAGGGCATCGGCGGCAACCCGGTCGCGGTGGTGATCGACGCCGACGGCCTGAGCGAGGCACAGATGGCCGACTTCGCCAAGTGGACGAACCTGTCAGAGACCACTTTCGTGCTGTCACCCACCGAGCCCGGCGCCGACTACCGACTGCGCATCTTCACTCCGCAGCGCGAGCTGCCGTTCGCCGGGCACCCGACGCTGGGCAGCGCGCACGCCTGGCTGGCGGTCGGCGGTACGCCGGCCGGAGAGCTGATCGTCCAAGAATGCGGTGTCGGGCTGGTGCGAATCCGGCGCACCGACCGGCTGGCCTTCGCTGCCCCCGACCTGCTGCGGTCCGGACCGGTGGACCCCGACGACCTGCACGCGATCTGCGTAGCGTTGCGCATCGATGGCGCCGACGTGATGGACGCTGCCTGGGTGGACAACGGTCCGGGTTGGGTGGCGGTGCGGCTACGAGACGCCGAGGCGGTGCTGGCCCTGCGCCCCGACTTCACCGCCTTCGACGGTTTCGAGATCGGCGCGGTCGGTGTCTGGCCCGCCGGGCACGACGCCCAGGTCGAGGTGCGCGCCTTCACCCCCGGGTCCGGCATCGCGGAGGACCCCGTCACCGGCTCCCTGAACGCGTCCCTGGGCCAGTGGCTGGCCGGCACGGTGTTGCCCGCCAGTTATGTCGCCGCTCAGGGCACGGTGCTGGGTCGTCACGGTCGGGTCCACGTCGCCAAGGACCCTGACGGCGCGGTCTGGGTCGGCGGCGACACCCACGAGACGATCACCGGCCACCTCCACCTTCCCCGCTAGGCTCAGGCGCATGCGGACCTATCTCGATCTGGTGCAGCGCATCCTGGACGAGGGCACCCAGAAGTCCGACCGCACCGGCACCGGCACGCTCAGTGTGTTCGGCCACCAGATGCGGTTCGACCTGGCCGAGGGTTTCCCGTTGGTGACCACCAAGAAGATCCACACCCGATCGGTGTTCGGCGAGCTGTTGTGGTTTCTGCGCGGAGACACCAACGTCAAATGGCTCCACGACCGCGGCATCACCATCTGGGACGAATGGGCCGACCCGAACGGCGACCTCGGACCCGTCTACGGCGCGCAGTGGCGGTCCTGGCCGACTCCGGACGGTGCCCACATCGACCAGTTGGCCGAGGTGATCGAGCAGATCCGGTCCAACCCCGACAGCCGCCGACACATCGTCAGCGCCTGGAATCCGGCCGAGATAGGGCAGATGGCGTTGGCGCCGTGCCACAGCCTGTTCCAGTTCTATGTCGCCGACGGCAGGCTCAGCTGCCAGCTCTACCAGCGCTCCGGCGATGTGTTCCTCGGGGTGCCGTTCAACATCGCTTCCTATGCCTTGCTGACCCACATGGTGGCCCAGGTGACCGGGCTCGAGGTCGGCGACTTCGTGCACACCCTCGGCGACGCCCACCTCTACCTCAACCACCTCGACCAGGCCCGGCTGCAACTGTCCCGCGAACCTCGAGCGTTGCCCATCTTGGAGCTGAACCCCGAGATCACCCAGATCGACCAGTTCGACCTCGAGGACATCCAGCTCCACGGCTACGACCCGCACCCCGGCATCAAGGCCCCCATTGCCGTCTGAGCCCACCGGGCGCCGCGTCGTGCTGGTCGCAGCAGTCGCCGACAACGGGGTCATCGGCAACGGCCCCGACATCCCGTGGTCCATCCCCGGCGAGCAGGCCCAGTTCAAAGCCCTCACGATGGGTCACACCCTGGTCATGGGCCGCGCCACCTTCGAGGCCATCGGTCGGCCGCTGCCCGGTCGCACCACCGTGGTCGTCACCCGCGACCCGCTCTGGTCTCACGACGGCGTGCTGGTCGCCCACGGCGTCGATGAAGCACTGGCGATCGCCGCGAGACTTCCGGGGGACACCATGGTCGTCGGCGGTGGGCAGATCTACGCCGCAGCGATGCCGTCGGCCACCGACCAGGTGCTCAGCCTGGTCCACCTCGAACCCCACGGCGATGTGCTCTATCCGACGTACGACGCCACGGACTGGGAGCAGACCGCCCGCGAGGCCCACCAGGGCTACGACCGGGTCTTCCTGACACGCCGCACGCCGGCCTGACTCCGCGGGTGGGGCGCGCGGGCTCAGAGTCGCTGCCCTTAGAGTCGTCGCGTGGACCTTCGCATCTTCACCGAGCCCCAACAGGGCGCCAGCTACGACGATCTGCTGGCCGTGGCCATCGCGGCCGAGGAACTCGGCTTCGGGGCCTTCTTCCGGTCCGACCACTATCTGAGCATGGGCGGCGACGGCCTGCCGGGTCCGACCGACGCCTGGATCACCCTGGCCGCGCTGGCCCGAGACACGACCAGCATCCGGCTCGGCACTCTGGTCACCAGTGCCACTTTCCGGTTGCCCGGCCCGTTGGCGATCAGCGTCGCCCAGGTCGACCAGATGAGTGGCGGCCGGGTCGACTTCGGGCTCGGTGCCGGCTGGTTCACCGCCGAGCACGAGGCCTACGGCATCGAGTTCCCCGACACCGTCGAGCGATTCGACCGACTCGAAGAACAACTCCAGGTCATCACCGGCCTGTGGTCCACCCCGGCCGGGGAGACCTTCACCTTCGAGGGCGACCACTACCGACTCACCCACAGTCCAGCGCTGCCCAAGCCGACCCAGACCCAGGGTCACGCCGGCGGAGTCCCTATCGTCATCGGAGGCCACGGCAAGCGCCGCACCCCGCTGATGGCGGCCAGGTATGCCGACGAGTTCAACATGCCGTTCGCGAGCCTGGACGACACCGGTGCCCAGTTCAACCGGGTGCGGTCCGCGATCGCGTCGGAGGACCGCGACCCCCGGTCGTTGACCTTCTCAGCCGCCCAGGTGGTCTGCGTGGGCCGCGATGAGGACGAGATCGCCCGGCGGGCGGCCGCCATCGGCCGCGAGGTCGAGGAGTTGCGCACCAACGGCGTCGCCGGAACCCCGGTCGAGGCGGCCGCCCGGCTGAGCCAGTTCGCCGCCATCGGTGCCGACCGGGTCTATCTGCAGGTGCTCGACCTCTCCGACCTGGAGCATCTGCGCCTGATCGCCGACGAGGTCATGCCACACCTGTGATCCTGGCACGTCCGACGGGACCCCAACCGTTACCCTTGACTCCATGACGAACTCTCCGTTCGGGACGGTCCTCACCGCCATGGCCACGGCGTTCACCACCGAGGGAACCCTCGACCTGGACGCCACTCAGGCGGTCGCCCGGCACCTGGTCGCGCACGGTCACGACGGGCTGGTGGTCTCCGGCACCACCGGAGAGTCGCCGACCACCACTGTCGAAGAGGACGCCCTGGTGCTGGCTGCCGTACGCGAGGCAGTCGGGCCCGACATCATTCTGGTCGCCGGCGTCGGCACCAACGACACCAAGACTTCGGTGCAGTTGGCCACCCAGGCCGCCGCCAACGGCGCGGACGGGTTACTGCTGGTGACCCCCTACTACAACAAGCCGGGGCAACGAGGCATCCTCAACCACTTCCGCACGGTCGTCGACGCCACCGACAGGCCGGTGATGCTCTATGACGTGCCTGGCCGGACCGGTTCGGTGATCGAGTTGTCGACCTACGACGAACTGGTCAAGGATCCGCGGATCATCGCGGTCAAGGACGCGGTCGGCGACGTGGTCCGGGGCAGCCGGATCATCGACAAGGGCCTGGCTCTCTACTCCGGGGACGACGCCCTCAACCTGGCCTGGCTCGCCCACGGATGCAGCGGCTTCGTCAGTGTCGCCGGACACGTCGTCGGCGACCAGTTGCGGGACCTGTGGGACAGTTATCAGGCCGGCGAGGTCACCAAGGCCCGCGAGATCTTCCTCGGCATCCTGCCTGCGATCGACGCGATCATGGGCGGACCGAACTACGGGGCGACCACCGCGAAGGCTTCGCTGCAACTGCTCGGCATCCTCGACCACCGCTTTGTCCGCTCGCCGTTGTCGGCGCTCGATGACGACGAATACACCGACCTGCGATCCGTCCTGACGGCCGCGGGCCTGATCTAAGGAATCCATGTCACACCCGCACCCCGAACTATCCGCGCCTGGCGAGCTTCCCGAGGGGGCGCTGCGGGTGATCCCGCTCGGTGGCCTGGGCGAGGTCGGGCGGAACATGACCGTCTTCGAGTACGCCGGCCGGCTGCTGCTGGTCGACTGCGGGGTGCTGTTCCCCGACGAGCACCAGCCCGGGGTCGACCTGATCCTGCCGGACTTCGGACCGATCCTGGATCGCCTCGACGCGGTGGAGGCGCTGGTGCTCACCCACGGTCACGAGGACCACATCGGGGCGACTCCCTATCTGCTGCGCAACCGCCAGGACATCCCGTTGATCGGGTCGAGGCTGACGTTGGCCCTGTTGGAATCCAAACTGCGCGAACACCGACTGCGCCATACGGTCCAGCAGGTCGTCACCGAGGGCGACCGGATCAGCTTCGGTCCGTTCGACCTGGAGTTCGTGGCGGTCAACCACTCGATCCCCGACGCCCTGGCCGTGGCCATCCGCACCGGGGCAGGGATGGTCCTGCACACCGGCGACTTCAAGATGGACCAGCTTCCGCTCGACGGTCGCATCACCGACCTGCGCGCCTTCGCCCGACTCGGCGAGGAGGGGGTCGACCTGTTCCTGACCGACTCCACCAATGCCGAGGTGCCCGGGTTCACCACCACCGAGAAGAAGATCACCCCGGTGTTGGAATCGGTGTTCGCCGAATCTGACCAGCGCATCATCGTGGCCTGCTTCGCCTCCCACATCCACCGCGTCCAACAGATCCTGGACACCGCGGTCAAGCACGGCCGCCGCGTCGGGTATGTCGGGCGGTCGATGGTGCGCAACATGGCAGTGGCCCGCGAGTTGGGCTATCTCAAGGTCCCCGAAGGTGTCCTGGTCGACGCCAAGGACCTGGCCAGTCTGCCGCCCGACAAGCAGGTGCTGATCTCCACCGGCTCCCAGGGGGAGCCGATGAGCGCACTGTCGCGCATCGCTCAGGGCGATCACAACTTCATCGAGATCGAGGCCGACGACACCGTCATCCTGGCCAGTTCCCTGATCCCCGGCAACGAGAACGCGGTCTACCGGGTGATCAACGGGTTGGCGCGGCTCGGCGCCCGGGTGGTGCACAAGGGCAACGCGCTGGTGCACGTCTCCGGGCACGCCTCGGCCGGAGAGCTGCTCTACTGCTACAACATCGTGCAGCCCCGCAACGTGATGCCGGTGCACGGCGAGATCCGGCACCTGTTGGCCAACGGTGCGTTGGCCAACGCGGTCGGGGTCGAGAACGTGGTCATCGCCGAGGACGGCGTGGTGGTGGACCTGATCGACGGCGTGGCACGGATCACCGGCGTGGTCGAGTGCGGCTATGTCTTCGTGGACGGCCAGTCGGTCGGCGACATCACCGAGGTCGAACTGAAGGACCGCAGGATCCTCGGCGAGGAGGGGTTCATCTCGATCATCGTGGTCGTCGACTCGGTCAGTGGCAAGGTGGCGGCCGGCCCGGAGATCCACGCTCGCGGCAACGCCTGGGATTCGGAGAGTTTCGACTCCGTCCGACAACCCATCATCGACGCTCTGGACCGGGCGGTGCGCGACGGCACCACCGACACCTATCAACTCCAACAGGTGGCTCGCCGAGTCGTGGGCAAGTGGGTCTCCGACAAGCACCGTCGGCGCCCGATGATCATCCCGGTGGTCATCGAGGCCTGAGCCGACCCACTCTCGGTCGGCTCGGGCGGTTCGCGACACGCGGGGCGGCTGTGGTCCCTGGGACAGCTGGGGTCAACAAATAGGGTGGTGCCCATGGCGACCCGTACGTCTTCCCCGACGGGTTCGCGCAAGAGCGGTTCGTCCACCAAGCAATCCGCCTCGACGCGTTCCCGTGGTACCAAGTCCAGCGGCGGCTCGAAGAAGCCCGCCGCCTCCAACCGCGCCCCCGTCAAGACCACCAGGCTGGCCCCTCGCGCAGTGCGTACCGGCCGAGGTCCGGTGGCGACACTGTTCGCTGGACTCGGGCGTGGGATCGCGAGCGTGTGGCTCGCCATCGCCCATGCAGTCGGTGGGGTGGCCCGCAGCATCGGCCACAGTGCCGGCGAACTGGAGCCGGAACTGCGCCGGGACGGAGCCGGTCTGGCGGTGCTCGCCGGCGCGGTGATCACCGCCGCAGCGGTCTGGTTCGGCGTGGGAGGCGGGGTCTTCGAACTCGTCCGGGACGTGGTCCTGGGAGCGCTGGGCAAGGTCGGCTGGGCGACGCCGCTGGTGTTGGCCATCGTCGGTCTGCGCACCTTCCGGGACCCGCAGCACCACGGTCAGGCGGGGCGTCAGACGATCGGCTGGTCCGCCGTCGCGGCGGGGGCCTTGGGGATCTGCCACATCGCCAACGGCAACCCTCAACCCGACGACACTGCCGCGTCGGGGCTCGCCGAAGCCGGCGGCGCGATCGGCTATGTGATCTCAAGTCTGATGTTGGACCTGTTGCGCACCGCGTGGGTGGTGCTGCCGGTGCTCACCCTAGTGGCCTTCTTCGGGGCCCTGGTGGTGACCGGAACCCCGCTGTTCCAGGTGCCGGTCAAGGTCGAGGCGTTCAAGCGCAAGATTCTGGGGGAGCGACCCGACCGCTCGCGACTCGACGAGCGTGCCGACGACGACTCCTTCATCGATCCCCATCTGGGCGACCCCGCCTACGACACCCCGGTGCTCTCCGACTTCGACGACTTCGACGACTTCGACGAGACCTCTCAGCAGTCGGGCGCCACCGCTGCGCGGGTCGAAGACCAGCCGGCCGAGGACCTCGACAAGACCGTCGAGCGCCGGTTGCCCGTGCGGCCCGGCGAGCCTGCCTACGAGCAGACGAACCCAGAGCACGCCAACGTGGCGCAGGCGCCCCCGCACACCCCGCTCCCGAAGCGGGCCGAGCAACTCGCGATATCGGGTGACATCGTCTACGTGTTGCCCCACAACGACCTGCTCAAGCCGGGCTCCCCGCACAAACCTCGCACCCGCGCCAGCGACGACGTCGTCAGTCGGCTGCGTGGAGTCTTGGACGAGTTCAGCATCGACGCCTCGGTCACCGGTTACACCCGCGGCCCCACGGTGACCCGTTACGAGGTCGAACTCGGTCCGGGCGTCAAGGTGGAGAAGATCACCGGAATCCAGCGAAACATCGCCTACGCGGTGGCCAGTGCCGACGTCAGGATCCTGTCCCCGATTCCCGGCAAGTCAGCGGTCGGGGTCGAGATCCCCAACACCGACAAGGAGATCGTCTCCCTGGGCGACGTGCTGCGCTCCAACGTCGCCCGCAACGACCACCACCCGATGGTCGCCGGCCTCGGCAAGGACGTCGAAGGTGGTTTCGTGGTCGCCAACATGGCCAAGATGCCGCACCTGTTGGTCGCCGGAGCCACCGGTTCGGGCAAGTCGAGCTTCATCAACTCGCTGGTCACCTCGGTGCTGATGCGCTCCACGCCCGACGAGGTCCGGATGATCATGGTCGACCCCAAGCGGGTCGAGCTCAACGCCTACGCCGGCGTACCGCATCTGATCACTCCGATCATCACCGATGCCAAGAAGGCCGCCGAGGCGCTGGCCTGGGTGGTGCGGGAGATGGACATGCGCTACGACGATCTGGCGAACTTCGGGTTCCGCCACGTCGACGACTTCAACAAGGCGGTCCGGGCCGGCAAAGTGGTGGTTCCGCCGGGCAGCGAGCGGGTGCTGGAGCCCTACCCCTATCTGTTGGTCATCGTCGACGAACTCGCCGACCTGATGATGGTCGCCCCGCGCGACGTCGAGGACTCGGTCGTCCGGATCACCCAGTTGGCCCGAGCGGCCGGCATCCACCTGGTGTTGGCCACCCAGCGTCCCAGCGTCGACGTGGTCACCGGCCTGATCAAGGCCAATGTGCCGAGCCGGTTGGCCTTCGCCACCTCCAGTGCCACCGACTCCCGGGTCATCCTGGACGGTCCGGGTGCGGAGAAGCTGGTCGGTCAAGGCGACGGGCTGTTCCTGCCCATGGGGGCTTCCAAGCCGATCCGAGTCCAAGGTTCGTGGGTCTCCGAGGCCGAGATCGCCGCGGTCGTCAAGGCGTGCAAGAACCAGCTCGAACCGAGCTACCGCGAGGACGTCACCGCACCGGCGGCCAGCAAGAAGGATCTGGACGACGACATCGGCGACGACCTCGACCTGGTCGTCCAGGCCATCGAGTTGGTCGTCTCGACGCAGTTCGGTTCGACGTCGATGTTGCAGCGAAAACTGCGTGTCGGATTCGCCAAGGCGGGACGATTGATGGACATCATGGAGAGTCGTGGCGTGGTTGGACCCTCCGAGGGCTCCAAAGCACGCGACGTGTTGGTCAAACCAGACGAGTTGGACGGCGTGCTAGCCACGCTGCGGGCCTGAGGGGGACACGTGGTCAAAGAACGGGTCGAGGAGATCACCGTTCGCCGCAACCTGTGGCTGACTGCCGGCATCGCCGCAGCCTCCGCGGCGCTGGCGATCGCGTTCGCGGTGCGCCACGGATCATGGTTGGACTGGGCGTGTGCTGTCGTGCTGGCCGCTATCGCGGTCGGCTGGGGGCGGATCGCCCTGGACGCCCGACGCCCGCTGATGGTGCTGGACGCGCGTGGGGCGCGGGTGCGGTCGGGAAGCGAGTGGGCCGGACTGCCGTGGACCGATCTGGTCGAGATCGAGCATCTGCCCAGCGGCCGGTTACGCGACGGGCACCTGCGCCTGGTCGGCCTGGATGGTTCGGTGCATAGCGTCCAGTTGACCCTGGCCACGCGTTTGCACGGCGCCGAGGAGGACCTGGTCGAACAGATCGCCGATCTCGCCCGCGGACGCACCACCGTGGTGCTGGTCGACCCGGACCTGTACGACGACGAGATCGACGCCGGCGGCACCGCATGGTTCGGCGGACAGGGACCGGAAGGCACCGTCGAGATTCCACGCGGCACCGGACGCCCGCCCGGTGAACCGACCGGCAGCCTGGGCGGGTTCGCCACCCCGGAGATGGTCCGTGAACGGTCCAGGTTCGGGGCGTCGTCCCGTCCCACCAGCGACGCGCGGGCCGTCACGATGCGCTTCTCCATGGCAGCCATCGACGGGGCCAACGCCCTTCAGATCTCGGTGATCACCGACTCCGACCAACTCCACGATCCGGTGGTGTTGCCCGAGCACGAGGAGTTGGTGCGGCCCGAGGTCCCGTTCGACTTCGAAACCGAAGAAGGTCCCGACCCGGTCATCGGCCCCTTCGTGGTCGCCGCCCGGCAGCGGGCCGGCCTCAGCGTCGAGCAACTCGCCGCCCGCACCGGACTTCGTGCCGACGTCATCGAAGCGATCGAGGTCGACGACTTCGCACCCTGCGGAGGCGACTTCTATGCCCGCGGCCACATCCGGACCCTGGCTCGGGTCCTCGGCCTCGACGGTGACGCGCTGGCTCGTGAATACGACGAGCTTTATGCGGACACGCTGGTTGACCCGATTCCGGCGATGCGCGCCGAGATGGCCAACGCCTCAGGCGGTGGCCCGAACTGGTCGATCCTGGTCGCTGCGGTGATGGCGATCGTGTTGGCCTGGTCGATCGTGCGGCTCGTGGTGGACTCCTCAGCCCCGAACCTTCCGGCAGCACCCAGCCTGAGCGCCGGGTCTGGGGGCGAAGTCAACCCCTACGCCGGCTCGCTGGTGCCGGTGCCGGTGGTGATCACCGCCGCCGGAGGTGGCGCACGGGTGGTGGTCCGCGACGGCGAGGGCAAGGTCGCTTTCGCAGGCAGCCTCGCGTTCGGTCAGTCCGAGACGATGCAACTCTCGCTTCCGGTGCGGGTGCAGACCTCCGACGGCTCGCTGACCGTGTCGGTCGACGGGGCCGACCCGATCGCCACCGGGGACACCGGCCAGGCGACCCAACGGCTGTTCACCGGCACCCCGTGACCGGTGCCGGACGTCGACGAGGATGGGGATCCTCGCCGACCCACCCGGCATACTCGATCTGACATGACCACTGAATCTCTCTCCGTCGCCATGGTCACCCTCGGGTGTGCCCGCAATGAGGTCGACTCCGAGGAACTAGCCGGCCGGCTGGCTGCCGGCGGGTTCGCTCTCGTCTCCGACCCCGCTGAGGCCGACACCGTGGTCGTCAACACCTGCGGGTTCGTGGAGCAGGCCAAGAAGGACTCGGTCGACACGTTGCTACAGGCCGCCGACCTCAAGACCTCCCACGGCGGCAAGGCCCAAGCGGTCGTCGCGGTCGGCTGTCTGGCCGAGCGGTACGGCAAGGACCTGGCCGAGTCGTTGCCCGAGGCCGATGCCGTGCTCGGGTTCGACGACTATCCCGACATCGCGGCGCGGCTGCGTTCGATCGTGGCGGGCCAGACCCATCACCCGCACACACCCAGCGACCGCCGGCTGTTGCTGCCGATCAGCCCCATCGATCGAGACTCCACTCAGGCCAGCATTCCCGGGCTGGCCGAGAACGTGCAGCGTGCTCGGCTGGACGACGCTCCGTGGGCCAGCCTGAAGATGGCCAGCGGCTGCGACCGCCGCTGCACCTTCTGTGCCATCCCCAGTTTCCGGGGCAGCTTCGTCAGCCGGCGTCCGTCCGATGTGATGGCCGAGGCTGCCTGGCTGGCCGGCGAAGGAGTTCGCGAGTTGTTCCTGGTCAGTGAGAACTCGACCTCCTATGGCAAGGATCTGGGCGACATCGCTCTGTTGGAGACCCTGCTGCCACAGCTGGCCGCCATCGACGGCATCGAGCGTGTCCGGGTGTCCTACCTGCAACCGGCCGAGACCCGGCCCGGGCTGATCCGGGCGATCGCCGCAACCGACGGTGTCGCGCCCTACTACGACCTCTCGTTCCAACACGCCAGCAACGCGGTGCTGCGACGAATGAAGCGCTTCGGCGACCCGGACAGCTTCCTCGGAC
The DNA here is from genome assembly GCA_051306135.1 of Nocardioides sp. Classification (GTDB taxonomy): domain Bacteria; phylum Actinomycetota; class Actinomycetes; order Propionibacteriales; family Nocardioidaceae; genus Nocardioides. Next base: position 14,026 of record JBPPMQ010000182.1, read on the forward strand.
TGCTCCACCAGATCCGCGCCCTCGCCCCCGCGGCGGGCGTGCGGTCCAACGTCATCGTCGGTTTCCCCGGTGAAACCGAGCAGGACCTCGACCTGTTGTGTGACTTCTTGTCGGAAGCGAGACTGGACGTGACCGGAGTCTTCGGGTACTCCGACGAGGACGGCACGGAGGCGGCCGGGTTCGGCGCAAAACTCGACCCCGACGAGGTCGCCGCCCGAGCGGCCCACGTGACAGCGCTGGTCGAGGAGTTGACCGCGCAGCGCGCCGAGGAACGCATCGGCGAAGAGGTGGTCGTGCTGGTGGAGAGCGTCAACGCCGAGGTCGAAGGGCGCGCCGCCCACCAGGGACCTGAGGTCGATGGCACCACCACGCTGACGGGTGCGCTTGACGGCGTCGCTGTGGGAGACCTGGTCACCGGCGTCGTCGTCGACACCGAGGGCGCCGACCTGATCGCCCTGGTACGCCGATGAGTGCCCAGTCCGCTGCTCCGTCCAACTGGAACCTGCCCAACGCGCTGACGACGTTGCGTATCGTCGCGGTTCCGTTCTACGGGTGGGCGCTCCTGGCCGGAGACGGCGAGGACGCCTGGCTGCGGTGCCTGGCGTGGCTGATCTTCTTCGTCGCCATGGTCACCGACAAGATCGACGGCGACATCGCCCGCAGCCGGGGGCTGGTCACCAACTTCGGTAAGATCGCCGACCCCATCGCCGACAAGGCCCTGACCGGCATGGCCTTCATCGGACTGTCGATCCTTGGAGAGATTTGGTGGTGGGTCACCATCGTGGTGTTGCTGCGCGAGTGGAGTGTCACGGTGCTGCGGCTCTCGATCCTGAAGAAGGTGGTTATCGCCGCTGCCGACCTCGGCAAGTTGAAGACCGCGACCCAGGCCTTCGCCCTCGGTTTCTTGACCCTTCCGTTGCGCGATCCCGATCTTCCGAACTGGCTACAGACCCCGGGCGAGGTGATCCACGGCGGCGCGATCGCCCTGCTGGTGGTTGCTGTGGTGCTGACCGTGTGGTCCGGCTACGAGTTCTTTGC
>JBPPMQ010000012.1:0-13590 GCA_051306135.1 Nocardioides sp.
GCATGCTTCGGCACGTCGGGGTCGGTGCGTGCGAGCAGAATGGCCAGTTGCGCGTTCTGCGCCGACGAGGTCCACACCTTCTGGCCGTCGACCACCCAGCTGTCATCGTCACGAACCGCTCTGGTTGCGACCGCGGCCAAGTCCGAACCAGCACCGGGCTCGCTGAACAACTGACACCAGATCTGCTCACCGGTCCACAGTGGACGAAGGAAGGTGTCGAGCTGCTCGTCGGTCCCGTAGGCCATCAGGGTCGGTGCCGCCATGCCTAGCCCGATCACGTTGATCCGCGGATGATTGTCGGGGGCGCCGACTTCGGCGAACATGGCATCCACCTGGGGCTGAAGGCCGTGGGCCAGACCCAGTCCACCGCGGCCAACCGGGAAGTGAACCCACGCTAGTCCCGCGTCGAAGCGAGCGCGCAGAAACTCGACACGATCAGTCGTCAGCGGGTCGTGCTCGGCCAAGAACGTCGTGACCCGCTCCGACAGTGTGGGCACCACATCGGTCTCGGATTTCATCGCTCCTCCAGATCATCAAGGTTCCGGTGTGCAACGCCGTAGGACGGCGTTGTCGAGTCGGTGCTGCGGTCGAGGCGCTGCTGGGCGGCAAGCAACCGGAGATGGGCGTCGGTCTCGAGCACCGCAAGCATCGCGTTGAACACGTCGAGGTCGCCGAGCGCGTGGCCGCGACGGGTCCAAGGAATCTCCGCCGCCACCTCCGCGGCAGTGCTGCAGCCGTCAACGACCAGCTTCTCACACAGGTTCAGTCGCTCCTCGTGGTGAGCCACGAGTTCGTCGATGCGCTGGTGGGAACTCGAAGTCGCCGGCCCGTGCGCGGGCAGCAGCAACATGTCCGGGAGGGCGCGCACCTTGGCGAGCGAGGCGAGGAAGTCACTCAAGGGCAGCGGCGAAGGAACCGGCTCGAATCCGATCGACGGCGTGATCGTCGGCAGCACATGATCGCCCGAGAACAACAGGCGCGACGCACCGTCGGCGAAGACGTAGTGGCCGCGGGTGTGGCCGGGCGTGGCGAGGGCCGCCAGCGTCCGATCGCCCACTGTGATCTCGACGTCGCCGTCCAGCCACTCGTCGGGCGCTTGCCACAGGTCGGTCTCGGTTGTGTGTCCTGCGGACTCGGTGCGCCAGCCTCGCGCCAGATCTGGCGCCCCGGCTTCGAGCAACCGGCGATACTGCGAGTCCACGACACTCTTTCCAGAGTTGAAGTACTCGATCGCGTCCCGATCACCGATGCCCAAAGACACCTTGGCGCCGAACTCGCGTCGTATCGCCACGGCCTGGGTGTAGTGGTCGCGGTGGGCGTGAGTGACCAGGAATCGAGTGATATCACCGACGTCGTGGCCCAACCCGTGCAGCGCGGTGTCGAGCGCTTGCCGCGACTCCTCGAGCGCCCATCCTCCATCGACGCACACCGGACCGTCCGGCGTACGGATGAGGTAGACGTTGACGGCCCGGAGGGCGTCGTTCGGCAACGGCAGTGGTATCCGGAACACTTCGTCGGCCACCCGCTCCGCAGTCGGCTCGGTCCATGCTGCACGGGTGCCCATCAGAGCCCTTCACCTTCACTTTCAACAATGTTGGGCGATAGGGACCGCCTCATGCCTGCCAGATCTCTCGAGCGTCGAGGAGTTGCGAGGTGTCGGCGTCAATCTCCGCGACGATCTGGATCTCGGCTCGCAACTTGATCTCCTCGCGCAATGTTCGCAGCAGGCCGGCCTGCTGGTCTTCGGAGAGCGGCTCGACGATCTCGAGGGTCAGCGTGTCCTGTCCAGCCACCCGTCGGATCACCAACCGTCCCTCGCCGAGACCATGGCGCGCCAGTGCGGCTCGGACATGGTCCTCATAGACGAACATTCCCCTGACCTTCACGCCGGGACCGATCCTTCCGAGGACCCCGGCGATGCGCGCCGAGGTACGCCCACACTCGCACGTTTCGCTGCTGACCATGCGGGTCAGGTCGCCAGTGGTCAGGCGCAGGAAGGGATAGGTGGGCGAGAAGGTGGTCACTGCGACCTGTCCGATCTCCCCGTCGCGGGCCGGTTGACCCGTCGCTGGGTCGAGGATCTCGATGACCTTGTCCTCGGTGAGGTGCATACCATTGCGCGCCTCACACTCTCCGGCGATGTAGCCGAGATCGGCGGTTCCGTAGAGCTGCGAAACACGCCCACCGTTCGACTCCAACACCGCACGCTCGTCCTCGGTGAGCTTCTCCGCAGCCACACAGGCCGTCTTGAAGCGCCACCCGGCCCGCTCGACCAGAGTTCCCAGGAACGACGGAGTTCCCATGTATCCGTTGACCGGCAGGTCCTTAAGCAACCTTGCCTGTTGTTCGGTATTGCCCGTGCCCGCCGGGATCACCACACATCCGAGCGACAACGCACCGGATTCGAAGGCGTGGCCGGCCGGGGTGAGATGGTAGGCGAACGTGTTGAGCACGATGTCGCCGCGCACCAGGCCCCCGGCCCGCAGACCCCTGGCAAAACCTCCGATATCGGTGGTGCCCAACTGTGCGTCGTAGATAGGACCGGGCGACATGAAGATCCGCGAACTGGCTGACAAGTCGCCGATGAAGAATCCGCCGAAGGGCGGGTCCTCCACCTGGAGGGCTGCCAGATCACTCTTGGCAACGGGGGCGACCCGAGTCAGCACGTCAGAGGCGCCGAAGTCGGCTGGCGAGACGTTCGACGCTTCCAGTCGCCGTCGCCACGCCGGCGCGGCATCCCACAAGCTTGCCAACAGCGCTGCGACCCGCCGCTGCTGGTCCTCGAGCCGCTCCTCTGGCCGACGGGCCTCGTCGGGATCTCCGAGTGTCGGGGAGTTGCTCATCCCAGCCACCTCTTCCTGCGTCGATAGGTCTTGACATCTCGGTAGCTCTTGCGCTCTCCGACGCCGCTGAGGCCGAGGTAGAACTCTGCGACGTCCTGGTTCTGGCGCAGTTTGTCCGCCGGGCCTTCGAGCACGATCCGACCGTCTTCGAGGACGTAACCGTGGTGCGCGATCTGCAACGCTGCCTCGGCGTTCTGCTCGACCAAGACGACGGTCACCCCTTCTTCCCGGTTGAGCCGTTCCACGATCTCGAAAATCTCCGCCACCAGTACCGGCGCGAGACCGAGGCTGGGTTCGTCGAGCAACATGACCCGCGGATGGGCCATCAGCGCCCGACCGATGGCGAGCATCTGCTGCTCCCCGCCGGACAAGAATCCCGCTCGCTGGCCATGGCGATCGGCGAGCCGGGGGAAGTAGCTGTAGATCAACTCCAGGTCGTTCCTGCTGCCTCGCATGGAGCCTGCCGTGTATCCCCCGGCGAGAAGATTCGCCTCGACGCTGAGGTGCTCGAAGACACGACGTCCCTCGAGGACCTGCACGATTCCTTTGCGCACGATGTAGTCGGGCGATCGCTCCCGAAGGGAGTTGTCCTCCCAGGTGATCCGCCCGCGGACGACCTCACCGCGTTCGTGAGCTAGGAGGCCCGAGATCGCCCTCAGCGTCGTCGTCTTCCCCGCGCCGTTGTTGCCCAGCAACGCCACGATCTGACCCGCCGGCACGGTGAGGGAAACCCCCTTCAGCACCAGGGCTACACGGTTGTAGACGACTTCGACGCCATCAAGCTTCAACATTCTCAGGCCTCCTCTGCTCGCGTTCGGTCAGCTGACGTCGGGCTCGTCGATCACCGGGGGACCGGTGACGCAGTCGGCTGTCAGATCCCAGCCGCTGTCGTGGATCTTGTAGATCTTCAAGGCCCGGTTGCCCGAGTGGTCCTTCTCGGTGATGGTGATCGGGCAGGTGACGCCATATCCCTCGTAGTCGGTAATGGACTCCAACCCTTGCTTCATCACCTCGCCGGTGACATCACCGTCGTCACCGACGATCGCGAGAGCCTGACGGATCGCCTCCTCGATCACAACGGCGATGTAGAGACCGTTGCCGTACAGGGCGTTCTCGTCGAGGACCGGGTTGGGCTCAATGTCGTTCTGCTCCCAGTAGTCGCGCAGCATCTGCACGGCCTCCGGGTCGTCTGACGGGAGGGTCGACATGGACGTGCCGAACTTGCCCTCCATGCAATCCGCGCCGGCGCCGTTGATCTCGTTCTGGGTGATGGCCCAGTGCCAAGCACCGACCGGCAGGCTGGGAGCCTCATCACACAAGCCCTTGAGCAACAACACCGCCTGTCCGAAGATCGCCGAGTGCAGAACAACGTCAGCATCCAAAGCAACGGTCTCGCGCACTTGGGCATCCAGGTCCGCGGCAGCGGCCGGGATGACGACCTCTCCGGCGAACTCGGCGCCGAGCTCCTCGGTCGCGTTCTTGACCCCATCGCAGTATTCGACGCCTGGCGGCGGCTCCCACGCGACGCAACCGATCCGGATGTCGCTGCCCAACTCCTCGACCTGCTGCTGGACGACCGCCGTCGCCTGGTGTGCATACAGCGGGCCGGCGGGGAAGGCGTAGGGGAACGCCTCGCCGTCGACAGTCTCGAGGTTTCCCTGGCCGGGGAACAGGATGGGGATCTTGGACTGCTCGGACACCGGCGTCAGGGCATCACTCAGTGCTGTGCCCTCAACCGCCACCAAAGCCGCATCGGACTGTTGGAAACGGGCAAAGGCCTCAAGCGCCGGAGGCACCTCGTATTTGGTCTCGATCTCCTCGATCTTGACCATCCGGCCGTTGATTCCGCCAGTGGCGTTGACCATGTCGAACCAGTCGGTGACCGCCTCGCCAACGCCTTGACCCACGTTGGCGATCGGGCCGACGCGAGCCCCGGCAACCCCGATGACGATGTCGTCACCTGAGCCTCCTCCGCTGCCGCTGCTGCCGCCGTCGCTACCGCAGGCCGTGGCGACCAGCGCCACCCCGAGTGCGAGTGACACACCATTCGCAATTTTCCACTTCATAACTTCTCCAATCCTCGATTCGATCGATAGTCCGAGATGTCCACGTGCAGGCCGCCCATCAATAGGAGAAGGGCCACATTCGGAAGTAGTCTTTGATATTTCGGAACAACCCATAGAGCCCACGGGGCTCGAGGACCAAGAAAAGCAGGATGGCGACACCGAAGAGCATCGTCAGAAGGTGCACCTCCACGCTCGCTGACAGTTCGATTCCCACCACGGGTAAGAAGTCACGCAGCCAGATCGGCAACATGGTGATGAATGCGGCGCCCAAGATCGAACCGGGGATCGAGCCAAGGCCGCCGACGAGGATCATCGCCAGGTACTGCACCGAGAGGGCGAGAGTGAAGACTTCTGTGGAGACCAGGCCGGCGTTATAGCCGTAGAGCACTCCAGATAGTCCGGCGATCGCGGAGGAGATGAAGAAGGCGAGCAACTTGAAGCGCAGCGGTGACACCGCCGAGCCGGCCGCGGCGATGTCTTGGTCGCGTACCGCGATCATGGCCCTCCCCGAACGCGATCGCATCAGGTTCTCCACAAACACAACCACCAGAACCAGGCAGATGACAACCATCAGGTACTTGCCTGTCGGCGTCAGGGTGTCGAAGGGCCCGATCTGGATCGGATCAAAGATGACGATCCCTTGGTAGCCTCCGGTGATCCAGGTCCACGAGGTGAGGATCCATTGCACGATGTATTGAGCCGCCAGCGTGGCTATGGCCAGGTAGAGGCCCTTCACTCGAAGGGAGGCCAGACCGAAGATGAGCGAGAAGACCCCAGCGGCAATCATCGCCACCGGAATGGCAACCCAGAAGGGTGCATCAGAACGTGAGATGAGTAGCCCACTGGTGTAGGCCCCCACGGCCGCGAAGGCAGCGTGGCCCAACGAGATCTGGCCGGCATACCCGACCAGCAGGTTCAGGCCAGTGGCTCCCACTGCGGCGATCCCCACTAAGGTGAAGACCACCAGCCAATAGGGCGAGGCCACCATCGGGATGACGACGAAGGTGACCGCTAAGACGGCCAGGATCCAGAGTTTCCGATACGGCGTTCCGTAGACGGCGATCTCTTCGGAGTACTTCTCGTGGAAACGACCAGTCTCCATGGCGATGAGTGCCATTTGTCAAACCCTCTCGATCTCAGGCCGGCCGAACAGGCCGTAGGGACGAACGAACAGCACGAGCAGCAAGACCATCAGCGGTGCGACGGTGCTGAACCCGGCACCCAGGTCGTCATTGAGGTAACCGGCGGACAGGCTTTCGACCAGACCGACCACGATCCCCCCGATGACAGCGCCGACGATCGATTCGAGGCCACCGAGGATGACGACCGGGAAGATCAGTGCGCCGAGCACGACCAGGCGACTGTCCACGCCCAGCAGGGAGCCCCACACGAACCCGGCAAGTGCCGCGATCCCGCCCGCCATTGCCCACGACACCGCATTGACCAAGCGAATGTTGATACCGAGTGACTGGGCCGCGATCCGGTCGTCGGAGACGGCCTGCATGGCGAGCCCGAGGCGGCTGCGGGAGAAGAAGAATCCGAAGGCGCCGAGAAGCACCAAGACCATGAGTGCGGCCCAGAAGGTGACCGTCGGGATGGAGATGCCGAACAGTTCATATCGACGCTGGTCGACCAGGTTCGGGATCGAGCGCAGACCATCGCCCCAGATCATCGGCACCACGCCCCGGATGATGGATCCCAGTGCGATGGTGGCCATCACCAGGGCCAGCATCGACTCGTTCTGGAGGGGCCGCAGCGCAAACCGCTCGATCGCCGCGCCCACAGCCATCATCACGACAACGGCCGCAGGAATCCCCAACCAGAACGGCATCCCGACGTCGGTGAGCAGCCACGACATCACGAACGCCCCGAGGACGATGATCTCGCCCTGGGAGAAGTTGATGACGCCGCTCCCCTTGACGACCACGACGAATCCCAATGCGAGCAGCGCGTAGAGCATGCCTGTGAACACACCCGAGGCCGTCAGTTGCATCAACTCGCTCATCAGACATGCACCTCCTTCACGGCCTCGACCGGAACATCGACCAAGGAAAGTTGGGTTCGGATGCGGGCTTTGCGGCCATCCCTGTAGGTGACCTCGGCATCGACGTCCACGTCCCTGCGATCGGAGTAGAGGCCGTCGATGATGAACGCGTAGTTCTGTTCGACCTGGGCGCGACGGACCTTGCGGGTGCGGGTCATTTCAGCGTCGTCGGCGTCGAGCTCCTTATGGAGGATGGCCAAACGGGGAACCCGCATGAATTCTGGCATCTCAGCGTTCACTCGCGCGGTCTCTTCTCGGATGAGTTTGATGACCTCCGGCCGTTGGGACAGATCGGTGTAGGTCGTGTAGGGGATACGTTGGCTTTCGGCCCACTTGCCGACCACTTCGCCGTCGATGTTGATCAACATCACCGGGTAGTCGTGCCCGTCACCGAAACAGACTGCTTCTCGCACGTAGGATGAGAATTTCACCTTGTTCTCGATGAAGGTCGGACTGAAACGCTCTCCCGAGGTCAATGTGGCCACATTCCTGGAGCGGTCCACGACGACCAAGTGTCCATCATCGTCGAGATAACCTTCGTCGCCTGAGCGCAGCACGTCGCCGACGAACGCCTCTTTGGTGGCCGCCTCGTTCTTGTAATAGCCCACGAAAACGCTGGCAGAACGGTGCGCGATCTCACGATCCTCAGTGATCACGATCTCGACGCCGGGAACCGGCCGGCCCATCGTCTCAGGCTTCATCTTGTCCCAATGGGTCGTGGTGATTCCGACCTCGGTCTGGCCATAGACCTGCTTCAACGGGATGCCGAGGGCATGGAAATACTTCATGACGTCGATGCCGAGGGCCGCGCCGCCTGAGTAGATTCGCTCCGCCCGGAGCAAACCGAGGTGGTCTCGCAGCGGACGGAAGACCAGGAACTCCGCGACGGCAACTTGAACGCGCGTCCACCAACCGGCCTTTTGGTCGTGGTATCCGCGTTCGGCGCGTCGTTGGCCCACCTTCATTCCCCAGTTATAGATGGACCGCTTCAACCGGGTTGCCTCGCTGATGCGGACTTCGATCCAGGACAGGTAGTCCTCCCACATGCGGGGCGAACCGAGGAGCTGGTGAGGCCCAATTTCCCGGATGTCGTTGCGCAGGGTCTCGGGACCTTCGGCGAAGTTGAGCCGGTAGCCCTCCATGATGTGACCCGCGGTGGAGAAGTAACGCTCCCCCGCCCACGCCAGTGGCAGGAACACCAAACGCTCGTACTCGGGCTTCATCGGCTCTGCAAGGAAGAAGTTCTTGACCCCCGCGATGACGTTGAGGTGGGTCATCATCGCGCCTTTGGGCTGTCCCGTGGTTCCCGAGGTGTACATCAGGATCGCGATGTCGGAGTTCTTGCCCCGCGCCACGCACTCGGCGTACTCATGCGGATGTGCCTCGGCTCGGCGAGCACCCATGGCAAGCACCTCGTCGAAGGAGACCGCTATCTTGGCGTCATAGAGCGACATCCCCCGCCCGTCGCAATAGATGATGCGGCGAAGCCCAGGCAGTTCTTCCTGCATTTCGAAGAGTTTGTCGGCCTGCTCCTGGTCGCGTACCACCACGATCGGACACTCGGCGTGCCCGACGATGAACGCGACCTCCTGCGGGGACGACTCCGGATAGAGCACCACGCCGGCGCCTTGCAGAGATTGCACTGCCATATCGGTGATCAAGTGCTGCGGCCAGTTGTCCCCGATGATGGCGACGTTCTCCCCAGGCTGCAGGCCGAGTTCCAACATGCCAAGCGCCAAGTGCTCAACGCTAAGACCGTACTCTCGCCAGGTCGTCGGCTTCCAGATGCCTCGATCCTTGACCCGGAGCGCAACGACGTCAGGGGTGTCGATGACACGCTGCTGCAGCAACTGCGGCATGGTCTGCTGGGGGTAGGTCACTGTCTCGGTCATCGGCCGCTCACCTCGCTGGTCGGTGCCTCGGCTGGCGCACCGATGTAGGCCGAGATGACGGCGGGATCGGCTCGGACTTGCTCGGGCGGTCCTTGGGCGATGAATCGCCCGAAGTCAAGCACGGAGACACGGTCTGAAATGTCCATCACCACACCCATGTCGTGCTCGATGAGAATGACGCTGACCGCCGACTCCTGACGCAGTTCCAAGATGTAGCGGGCCATGTCTTCCTTCTCTTCAACGTTCATGCCTGCCATCGGCTCGTCGAGGATCAACAATCGAGGTTCCTGAGCCAGCGCACGACCTAGGTCGACACGCTTCTGCAAGCCGTAGGGCAACAGGCCCACCGGGGTATTGCGGATGTGCGGGATATCGAGGAAGTCCACGATGTCTTCCACAGCCGCACGCTGCCGGAGCTCCTCGCGCCGAGTGCGTCCGTAGAAGATGCCGTTGGACAGTGCCCCGCATTTGAGGTGGCGGTGCCTGCCGAGCATCAGGTTGTCAATGACGCTGAGCCCTTGGAACAGCTCGATGTGCTGGAAGGTGCGCGCGACACCAAGACTGGCGACGCGGTGCGCCGCCAGGCCGGACGTTTCTCGGCCGAACAGCGAAATGCTGCCCTTCTGGGGCCGGTAGAAGCCGGTGACGCAGTTGACCAGCGAACTCTTCCCTGCTCCGTTCGGGCCGATGAGGGCGGTGATCTCGCCGGCGGCGGCCGTCATGGACACATCGGAGAGCACAGTGAGGCCTCCGAAGCGGAGTGTCACTCCGGAGATCTCCAGCGTCGTTTCGCGACTCGGGTCCACAATCAACTCCCAGGGTACTTTTTGACTGCACAGTCAGTGATTGAAGTATGGTGGCGTACGTCACATTAAGCAAGGCTTTGGCTGAGGAAATCAAGCATTCCGAGAAACGTCTCGGGCGACCCTCCTCGAGGGTCGCCCGGGATCCAGACTTGTTGACCCGACGGTGGCGAAAGCGGGCCTCCTCGGACCGCTGCTCGGCGACGCCGACGAGCGTTCGCCGGCGAGGCCGACGAGCGTTCGTCAAGGGCGTCCGAGGCGGGGCAACGGTGGCCGCAGAGTGATCGGGCCACTGGTGGCCACGTCGACGGCTGGGAAAAATGAACTTCGTATCAGCGCGCAGACTGCGGCACAGTCACGACCACATGCCGGCAGACGTTCCCCATCGGGGAGAGCGTCGCAGTTGCTGTGCAACGATCTTGCGCTGAACTTGGGTGGTGCCCCCGCCGATCATGAAGAGCCGGGCGTCGCGGTAGAGGCGCTCGACCTCGTACTCGCGGCAGTAACCGTAGCCTCCGTGGATCTGCACCGCGTTGCTTGTCACCTCGTTGGCCAGCCGACCGGCGACGAGCTTCCCGATCGAGCCTTCGGTGATCGACTGCCTGCCAGCATCGGACAGGGCTGCCGCGTGCCGGTACAACAGCCGACACTCCAACAGTGCGGCCCCCATGTCGGCCAACATCTCACTGACCGGTGCCAACTCCGCGATGGGTCGACCGAACGCGGTGCGCTGCTCGGCATACGCCGTTGAGAGCTCTAAAGCACGCTGCGCCATGCCGGCCGCCATGGCGGGAATGGCCAGGCGTTCGTAGTCGAGGACGTCCATCGCGACCCCCCAGCCCTCGCCGACTTCGCCGAGCCGGTCGGAGTCTTCTACACGGACGTTGTCGAAGAGCAGTTCGCACGTCGGAGACGACCGCAGCCCCATCTTCTCCAACACACCGGTGACATTGATGCCCGGTGCGTCCATCGGGATGACGAAGGTCGTCAGGGTCTCCTTGATTCCTGCGCCACCGGTGCGGCACAGCAGGAGTACGGCGTCGGCGATGCTGGCATTGGTAATGAACATCTTCGTGCCACTGATCCGCCACCCGTCGCCGTCACGGACTGCCTTGGTGGTGATGTTGGCGACGTCCGAACCGGTGTCAGGCTCGGTGACGGCCCACGAGGTAATGACTTCTCCCGCTGCAATCTTGGGCAGCCAACGAGACTTCTGCTCATCTGTACCGAAGGACATCAGTGCCCGGGCGGTCAGGTAGGTCGGCATGGTCGACATCGCGAGACCAGCATTGTGGTAGGCGAAGGCGTCGACCGACTCGTGCAGGGCCACGCTGCTGGGCCCAGTCCCGCCGTACTCCGGGGAGATGACCGTGCCGTAGAGGCCGATCCGGCCGACCTCCAGCAACAGCGACCTGATCAGATCCATGTCCTGAGGATGGGCGTCGAGCTCCTTGCTGCGTGGCAGCACTTTGTCCCGACCGAACCTGTGAATCACCTCGGCCCAGTCGGACGTGACCTCGGTGTGGGTTTGAGTGTGGGTGGACATCGGTGTCTCCTCGGTTCTAGTTGTCTTGGGGTGCGAAGCGCAGTTCGGTCCACGTCTCGCGATCGAAATAGGTTGCCTCGACCCGCATGCCGATGCTCACTGCCTCGGGCGGGCCGTCAATGCGGGCGGCGATCCGGGGGCCGTTCTCAAGGTCGACGACCGCGATCGCGAAGGGGAGGTCGGCCTCGAAAGCGGGGTGGAACGTGCGGTGCAGGACGATGAAGGAGTACACCGTGCCCACCCCGGACAGCACCTGCTCGTCTCCGCCCGCTTCCCCGCAGTACGGGCAGGAATCGAGCGGGGGAAAGCGAACCTTGCCGCAGGTCGCGCACCCCGGAAGCCGGACCTGGTGTTCGGCCAGACCCTGCCAATACCCGGCGCTGTCGGGATCGATTTGGGGAGCGGGCGGCTGGACAAAATCGGTTGAGTTGGACACGGATCCTCCTGGCTGGTCAGCTGGGCTTAGCGCCCGGTGAATTTGGGGGTGCGCTTGGACTCGAACGCGTCGAGACCTTCGGGTGCGTCGGAACTGGTCAGGCAGTAGCGGGCGGTGACCTCGCGCTCCAGACGCATGCCGCTGGGGATACCTGTCCCTTCCCAGTACGCGGCGTTGAGGACCTGCTTGGCGTTGCGCACGGCCAGCGGCGACTTCGCCGCCACCTGCTCGGCGAAGCGGAGTCCGGCGGCAACGAGGTCGTCGTCCTCGACCACCTGTGAGACCAAGCCCCAATCCAGTGCTTCCTGAGGCTTGAGCATGCGGCCGGTGAAGATCAGTTCGCGCGCCCGGGACGGGCCGACGGCGCGGGGCAGCAGGGTGAGGACTCCTCCGCCCCCCATCTGGCCGAACGGGAGGTGGGCGTCACCAATCCGAGCCGAACTTGAGGCAAAGGCCAGGTCGCACGACAGCACCAGTTCGATGCCGCCGGCGACAGCGATCCCATTGACCAAGGCGATGTACGGCTTGGGGTACTGGCTGATGGCGGCGAATGTCTCATGGATGTCGGCCAGGAACTGAGGGAAGTCCTCGGTATCGCGCTGAAGCTGCTGGTATTTCTTCATGTCGCCCCCGGCGCTGAACGCGCGACCCGCACCGGTGATCGCCACTACGCGGACCTCTTCATCGCGCCCAAGCTCGTCGAAGATGGTCCGTAGGTGCTTGACGGTGTCCCAGTCCAGCGGATTCATCTCATCGGGCCGGTTGAGGGTCACTAGGGCCATCACTCCGGGGCCAGAAGTCAACGCGGTCCGTTCCACGAGCAAGGTCGATGTGCTGGTGGCTTCCGAGTGCGTTGCGGTCACTTGTAACTCCTTCGTCCTGTCGCATCGAACCTCGACGCGACACTTTTTCGCCCTAGCGCGGTCGTCCTACTATGGCTAGACTCTCAACCAATCGGTCGAACGTCAACCCTCTGGTCGTATTGGAAAGGAACGCGCGTGACGCAACCGCTGGAATTCGGGGTAGGACTCAACAACTTCGGGGTTCCTCTGCGCACTGCGAGCGATGTGGTCGGCTCTGCCGTGTTGGCCGAGGAACTCGGCTACTCCTCGGTGTGGTTCGGGGATCACCTGAGCTTTCACGTTCCGCTGTACGAGTGCCTATCGATGATGGCGGCCACCGCGGTGCTGACCCACAAGGTGAAGGTCGCCTCGGGGGTGTTGCTCGGGGTGCTCCGGCACCCTGCCTGGGTGGCTAAGTCCGTGGCCACCATCGACGCACTCAGCGAAGGACGCGTGCTGCTCGGCCTCGGTGTGGGAGGAGAGAACCGAGCAGAGTTCGACCTGGCACAGGTGCCCATCGCTGAGCGCGGTCGCAGAACCACCGAACTGATGAGAACGCTGCGCGAGATGTGGCGCCCCGACAACCCGTACGGCCTCGAGCCGCCTCCGGTACAGAGTCGAATCCCGCTGTGGAACGGGGGGCGAGCGGACGCCGCCCTGCTGCGCACCGCGCGGTACGGCGACGGCTGGTTGGGCGCCTTCGTGACACCGGAGCGCTATGCCGAACGCTGGTCCACCCTGCTCGCCATGGGGGCCGAGGCTGGCCGGGCGCCGGAGGAACTGACAGCCGGCCTGCACGTCTATATCCGGGTCGATGACGACGCTGAGCGTGCGTGGCGAGACGCCGGCGCCTTCATCGGGGACGTCTACGCGATGCACCCCGCCTCCATGCGCCGCTACTGCATAGCCGGCGACGTCGACCAATGTGCCCGGGAGATCGCCGAATTCGTCGAAGCTGGAGTCACCCAGGTGATCTGCCGGATCGCGGGCACCGACCTTGAAGAACAGATGACCCGGATCATGGACGTGGCCTCGCTGGTTCGCGCGCGTTTCGGACCGGCAGTGACCACCGAGGAGAAGGTATGAACAGGCGCAGCAAAGTAATCGACGTTGCTGCC